>NZ_ANAZ01000019.1:0-188873 GCF_000340985.1 Nocardiopsis valliformis DSM 45023 | reverse complement strand
GCGTCAGCGCTCTGGCTACCAAGCGCCCGCTCTACCCCAACCTGTAGAGCCCGCTCTGCCGCCTTGTGTGGAGCCCGCACTCTACCCACGGATCCGGCGCGGCTATCGACGCGCTTCGACCACACCTCACCTCCAGGAGGACCCCAATGCGGACCCAACCACGCGTCGTACTCATCGGAGCGGGCATCGTGGGCTGCGCGCTGGCCGACGAGCTGACCGCGCGCGGGTGGACCGACGTCACCGTGCTCGAACAGGGGCCGCTGTTCGCCACCGGTGGATCCAGCTCCCACGCACCCGGGCTGGTGTACCAGACCGTCGGATGTAAGACCATGACGACGCTGGCCAAGTACACCGTCGAGAAGTACACCGCGCTGACCCTCGACGACGAGTGGTGCTTCCAGCAGCTCGGCGGCCTGGAGGTGGCCACCACCCCGGACCGCTGGGCCGACCTGAAGCGCAGGCACGGCTGGGCCACGTCATGGGGGGTCGAGAGCTACCTGCGCGACCCCGGGGAGTGCGCGGAACTGCACCCGCTGCTCGACCCCGACAAGGTCCTCGGCGGCTTCCACATCCCCAGCGACGGGCTGGCCAAGCCGTTGCGCGCGGGCGAGGCCCAGGCGCGGCGGGCGATCGACCGCGGAGCGCGCTTCATCTCGCACCACAAGGTGACCGGAATCGAACGGCACGGGGGCCAGGTCCGGGCCGTCGTTACCGAGCACGACACCTTCCCGGCCGACATCGTCGTCTCCTGCGTGGGCATGTGGGGCCCTCGGATCGGCCGCATGGTCGACCTGGACATCCCACTGGTCCCGATGGCCCACCAGTACGCGAAGACCACGCCCCTGTCGATCCTCAAGGGCGTCAACGACGAGCTGTACGAGATGTCCAAGCCGCTGCTACGGCACCAGGAGGCCGGCCTCTACTTCCGCGAGCACGTCGACCGCCTCGGCATCGGCGCCTACGAGCACCGACCCATGCCGGTCTCCGCCGACGACATCCTCGACCCGGGCGTCGCTCCGACGATGCCGTCGGAGACACCCTTCACCCCGGACGACTTCGTCAAGTCGTGGCAGGACTCCGTCGACCTCCTGCCGTGCCTGGCCGACGCCGAGGTCGAGGAGGGCATCAACGGACTGTTCTCCTTCACCCCGGACGGCAACCCCCTGCTCGGCGAGCACCCCGACCTCAAGGGCTTCTGGGTCGCCGAGGCGGTGTGGATCACGCACTCCGCCGGTGTGGCCAAGGCGATGGCGGAGTGGCTGGTCGACGGCCAGCCCGAGGTCGACCTGCACAACTGCGACCTCAGCCGGTTCGAGGAGGTCGAGAAGGGGCCGGAGTACGTCCACCTGCGCAGCTGCCAGGCCTTCGACGAGGTCTACGACGTATTGCACCCGCTGCAGCCCGCCGAGCGGCCGCGGCCGCTGCGGACCAGCCCGTTCCACGAGCGTCAGGTCGAGCTCGGCGCGGTGTTCCTCGAGGCGTCCGGGTGGGAGCGGCCGCACTGGTACGAGGCCAACGCGAGCCTGCCCGAGGTCGCGGAGATCCCCGAGCGCAATGCCTGGGCGTCGCGGTACTGGTCGCCCATCGCGGGGGCCGAGGCGCTGGTGGCGCGCAAGCGGGTGGCGATGTTCGACATGACGCCCCTCAAGCGCATCGAGGTCAGCGGCCCGGAGGCGCTCAACTTCCTCCAGTCGATGACGACCAACCAGCTCGACCGCAAGGTCGGCGCGGTCGTCTACACCCTGATGCTCAACGAGGACGGCGGGGTCCGCAGCGACCTCACCGTGGCCCGGCTCGCCGAGGACCGCTTCCAGGTCGGTGCCAACAGCCCGATCGACCTCGACTGGCTGACCCGCCACCTGCCCCGCAGCGGCTCCGTCCAGCTCCGGGACATCACCTCGGGGACCTGCTGCATCGGCCTGTGGGGGCCCGCCGCGCGCGACCTCCTGCAGCCGCTGACCAACGAGGACTTCTCGCACAGGGCACTCGGCTACTTCAAGTCCAAGCAGGCCTTCATCGGCGACGTCCCGGTGACCGCGATGCGCCTGTCCTACGTGGGTGAGCTGGGGTGGGAGATCTACACCACCGCAGACATGGGCCGCCGCCTGTGGGACACCCTCTGGGAGGCAGGCCAGGAGCACGGCGTGATCGCCGCGGGCCGCAGCGCCTTCAGCAGCATGCGGCTGGAGAAGGGCTACCGGGCCTGGGGTTCGGACATGACCACCGAGCACGACCCCTACGAGGCCGGAGTCGGCTTCGCGGTGCGCATGAACAAGGGCTACTTCATCGGCAAGAACGCTCTGCGGGACCGCTCCGAGGACACCGTCACCCGCAGGCTCACCGCCCTGACCATCGACGACACCCACCAGGTTGTCATGGGCTCGGAGCCGGTCTACGCCGACGGCGCCCCCGCCGGCTACGTCACCAGCGCCGCCCGCGGCTACTCCATCGGCAAGAACATCGCCTACGCGTGGCTGCCCGCGGACGTCTCCCGGCCCGGCAACCGCGTCGAGATCGAGTACTTCGGGGAGCGCGTCCCGGCCGTGGTGGCCGCCGAACCGCTCTTCGACCCCGACATGTCCCGCATCCGTTCGTGAGCCACGCGCAACCGACCACTGCGCGGCACGACCACAGCCAAGAAGCGGAGAGAGCATTGACCGAGAACCTGATGACTACTCCGGCCGCCGACGGCGACAGCGGCGCCGAGCTGCCCGAGAGCCTCATCCCGACCCTGGCCGGGTACACCTACACGGACCCGTCGGTCTTCGCCCTGGAGCAGGAGCGCATCTTCGAGCAGATGTGGTTCTGCGCCGTGCGCGGCGCCGACCTGCCCAAGCCCGGCGACTTCCGTACCGTCCAGGTCGGACGCGAGAGCGTGCTCGTGACACGCTCCAGGGACGGCGTGCTACGCGCCTTCCTCAACATCTGCCGCCACCGGGGCGCCCGGCTCTGCACGGAGGAGACGGGCAGCGTCAAGCGCAACTTCCAGTGCCCCTACCACGCCTGGACCTACGGGCTCGACGGGAAGCTGGTCGCCGCCCCCAACCTGACCTCGATGCCCGACATCGACCGCACCGAGTACGGACTCAAGCCGGTGCACCTGCGGGAATGGCTCGGATACGCGTGGCTGTGCCTGGCGCAGGAGCCGCCCTCGTTCGCCGACACGGTGCAGGCCGACGTCGTCCAGCGACTGGGGTCGCTGGAGGCCATCGACAACTACGAGGTCGAGGACCTGGAGCTCGGGCGCCGCATCACCTACGACGTGAAGGCCAACTGGAAGCTCATCATCGAGAACTTCATGGAGTGCTATCACTGCGCGACCATCCACCCTGAGCTCACCGAGGTCCTGCCGGAGTTCGCCGACGGCTACGCCGCTCAGTTCTTCGTCGGGCACGGCGCGGAGTTCGGTGAGGACGTCTCCGGGTTCACCGTGGACGGCTCCGAGGGCTTCGACCGTCTCGGTGGGGTGGAGTCGGACCAGGACCGCAAGTACTACGCGATCACCGTCCGGCCGCAGGTCTTCATCAACCTGGTGCCCGACCACGTGATCCTGCACCGCATGTTCCCCCTGTCCGAGGACCGCACGATCGTGGAGTGCGACTGGCTGTACAGCAAGGATGTCGTGGCGTCGGGCCGCGATGTGTCCCGCTCAGTCGAGCTGTTCCACAGGGTCAACCAGCAGGACTTCGACGCGTGCGAGCGCTGCCAGCCCGCGATGTCGTCGAGGGCCTACGCCGACGGAGGTGTCCTCGTCCCGTCCGAGCACCACATCGGCGAATTCCACGAGTGGGTGCAGACCACACTCGCCCAAACCAAGGATGGTGAAAGGTAGACATGATCACTGCCCCCAGGGTCTTCTGGCCCTCAGTGATTCTGGTCGCGGTCTTCGTCGCTTTCACGGCGATGTTCACCGACACCGTGGCCGCGGCGATCACCACTATTCAGGACAGGGTGATCGGCACGTTCGGGTGGTTCTACATCCTGATCGTGTGCGGGTTCGTGGTGTTCGCGGTCCGGATGGCACTCGGCCGGTTCGGCGACATCAAGCTCGGGGCCGATGACGAGGAGCCCGACTTCAAGCTCAGCACCTGGTTCGCGATGCTGTTCTCCGCGGGGATGGGCATCGGCCTAGTGTTCTGGGGAGTCGCGGAGCCGCTGAACCACTTCGCCAGCCCCAAGCCGGGCGTCGAGGGCTCGCCGCAGGAACTCGCCCAGCAGTCGCTGTTGCAGACGTTCCTGCACTGGGGACTGCATCCCTGGGCCATCTACGTGGTCGTCGGCCTGGCCGTCGCCTACGCGATCCATCGCAAGAACCGTCCGGTGTCGATCCGCTGGGCGCTGGAGCCGGTACTGGGCAAGCGGGTGAACGGCTGGCTCGGCGACCTGATCGACATCATCGCGGTCGTCGGGACCCTGTTCGGTGTGGCCACCTCGCTCGGCCTGGGCGTCCTCCAGATCGCGGCCGGCCTCGACGTGCTCGGCCTCGTCAGCAATCCGGGGAACTGGACGAGCGTCATCCTGATCGGCGCGATCACCCTGCTGGCCATCTTCTCGGTGACCACCGGTCTGAAGCGGGGTATCAAGTGGCTCTCGCAGGCCAACATGGGGCTCGCGTCCGCGCTGCTGATCGTCGTTCTGGTCATGGGTCCGACACTGTTCATCCTCCAGGAGTTCGTGGTCTCGATCGGGCTGTACTTCCAGAACCTGCTCCGGTTGAGCTTCGACACCGGCGCGATGCAGGGGCCGGAGGGTGCCCAGTGGCAGGGCTGGTGGACGACCTTCTACTGGGGCTGGTGGATGTCCTGGGCGCCGTTCGTCGGTGTGTTCATCGCGCGTATCTCGCGCGGTCGGACGGTGCGGGAGTTCGTCGCCGGTGTCCTGCTGGTGCCGACCGCGGTCACCTTCCTCTGGCTCACCGTGTTCGGCGGTAGCGCCCTGTACCGCGAGGTGTTCGGCTCCGGGGGCGGGGTCGCGGCGGACGGGTCCGTCAACACCGAGGGTGCCCTGTTCGGGCTGCTCGGCGAGCTGCCGGGAGGAACCGTCCTGGTCACGGGCGCGGTCATCCTCATCGTGCTGTTCTTCGTGACGTCGTCGGACTCCGGTTCGCTGGTGGTCACCATGCTCTCCTCCGGGGGCGACACCGAACCTCCGATCTGGACCCGGGTGTTCTGGGCGACCGCCGAAGGAGTGGTGGCCGTCGCGCTGCTTCTCGCGGGCGGCCTGGCCGCGTTGCAGGTCGGCGCCATCCTCATCGCCCTGCCGTTCAGCCTCGTGATGCTGGCGATGTGTGTGGCGACGTGGAAGGCGCTCGGTGAGGAACGCCGTCGCCAGATCCAGCTCCAGCGCAAGCTGGAGCGCGAAGAGCTCACCGCGCACGTCTCACAGAACCTGATCGAGGAGGGTTGGACCGACCCGCATGGCGCGGAGTCCTCGCCGAACGACACGGAGTCCTCGCCGGCGTCGGCCTCCGACACCGTCGAAGGCAAGGTGTGACACATGGCCAAGCGCGCTCCCGAGCCTGACGTCCACGAGGACGCGCTGCGCGCCGGTGGTGCACGTCTCCCGTGGCAGGCTCCGCCCCGCGGCTGAGCACCTGCTGTCCGAGGTGGCGATCGTCAGTCGGCCCGCCCCGGTTCAGATCAGGGCCCGGATCGCCTTTTCGAAGCCGGTGACGTGCCGCAGGGCGAGGGCGGCGGCCTTGTCGGCGTCGCCCTCGATGATGGCGGTGAGGAGCGGGACATGTTCGTCGACGTGACCGGTCACTCCGGACAGCCGGGGGATGAACACGCACCAGATCCTCGTGGCGAGGGCGTCGTAGTTGATGAGCGTGTCCTCGAGGAAGGGGTTGTACGCGCACCGATAGATCGCTCGGTGGACGCTGACATCGGCGCGCAGCAGCTCGGCGTTGTCGCCGGTGTGAGCGTCCTCCAGCCGCGACCGCAGCTCGGTGAGCGCGGCGCGGTCGTCGGGGGTGGCGCGCGCGGCCGCCGCAGAGGCGGCGAGTGGTTCCAAGGTGCGCCGCACCTCGGAGATGTGTGTGAGGTCGGCGATGTGCACATCGGTGGCGAAGGTGCCGCGGCGCGGGTAGGCGACGACCATACGGTCGCGCTCCAGGCGCTTGAGCGCCTCGCGGATCGGGGTGCGCCCCACACCGAGTTCGCTGCTGAGCCGGTCCTCGTTGATCGGGTCGCCCGGCTTGATCTCCAGCATCACCAGACGATCCCGTATTACCCCGTAGGCCTGCTCCGCGAGCGACCCGCCCTCACCGTTGACCTGAGTTCCCATCTGACTTACAGTACTACGAAAGCTGATATATCAGTCGTTGACTAGATGTCGGCTAGCCCCGAACCCCGCTGGAGGCAACGCGATGACCAGCCCCGTGTCCCCGGCTCAACCGTCCGGCGCACACCTGCCCGACCACCCCGACTTCCTCTGGGCCGACCCCGAGCCGAAGAACTCCTACGACGTCGTGATCGTCGGAGGCGGCGGACACGGCCTCGCCACCGCGTACTACCTCGCCAAGGTGCACGGCATCACGAACGTCGCGGTACTCGAGAAGGGGTGGCTGGCGGGCGGCAACATGGCCCGCAACACCACGATCATCCGCTCCAACTACCTGTGGGACGAGAGCTCGGGCATCTACGAGCACTCACTCAAGCTGTGGGAGGGCTTGGAGGAGGACCTCGGCTACCCGATCCTGTTCGACCAGCGCGGGGTGCTGAACCTCGCGCACAGCCTCCAGGACGTGCGCGACAGCGTGCGCCGGGTCAACGCCAATCGGCTCAACGGCATCGACGCCGAGTGGCTCGACCCCGAGGGCGTCAAGGAGGTCTGCCCGATCGTCAACATCGGGCAGGACGTGCGCTACCCCGTCCTGGGCGCGACGTACCAGCCGCGCGCGGGCATCGCCAAGCACGACTACGTGGCCTGGGGCTACGCGCGGGCCGCGCACGAGATGGGCGTCGACCTCATCCAGAACTGCGAGGTCACCGGTATCGGAACGACCGGCGGCCGGGTCACCTCCGTGGAGACCACCCGCGGCCGCATCGCCGCAGGCCGCGTGGCACTGTGCGCGGCGGGCCACAGCTCCGTCCTCGCGGGCATGGCCGGCATCGACCTCCCGATCTCCTCGCACCCCTTGCAGGCACTGGTCTCCGAGCTGCTCGAACCCGTGCACCCGACCGTCGTGATGTCCAACGCGGTGCACGTCTACGTGTCCCAGGCGCACAAGGGCGAACTGGTCATGGGAGCGGGCATCGACAGCTACAACGGCTACGGGCAGCGGGGATCGTTCCACATCATCGAGGAGCAGATGTCCGCGGCGCTGGAACTGTTCCCGATCTTCGCCAGAGCGCACCTGCTGCGCACCTGGGCGGGCATCGTCGACGTCAGCCCGGACGCCTCCCCCATCGTCGGCCTCACCCCCGTCTCAGGCCTCTACCTCAACTGCGGATGGGGCACCGGCGGGTTCAAGGCCACCCCTGGCGTCGGCGACTGCTTCGCGCACACCATCGCCCACGACAAGCCGCACAAGTTCAACGAGCCGTTCACCCTCGAACGCTTCACCACCGGCGCCCTCGTCGACGAGCACGGTGCCGCAGCGGTCGCGCACTGAAGCAAGCAAGGAGCCAGGCATGCAACTCATCCCCTGCCCGTGGTGCGGGCCGCGCGAGGAAGTGGAGTTCCACTACGGCGGCCAGGCGCACGTGGACTACCCGCAGAACCCGTCCGCTCTGACCGACGAGGAGTGGGCCCGGTTCGTCTTCTTCCGTGACAACCCGAGCGGGCCGTTCGCCGAGCGGTGGAGCCACAGTGCGGGCTGCCGCCGCTGGTTCAACGCCGTCCGCGACACCAGGACCTACGAACTGCAGTTCGTCTACCGCGTCGGTGAACCGACGCCCATCCAGGGGAAGGGGGCGACCTCGTGAGCCCGGACTCTCGTCTGCCCGTCGGCGGCCTCGTCGACAGGGACACCACACTGCGCTTCACCTTCAACGGCCGGTCGATGACCGGGCACCGCGGCGACACCCTGGCCTCCGCCCTACTGGCCAACGGGGTGCACTCGATCGGCACCAGCATCAAGTACGGCAGGCCCCGCGGCATCGTGGCAGCGGGTTCGGAGGACCCGACGTCGCTGGTACAGATCGAGCAGCCGTTCCCGGAGCCGATGCTGACCGCGACCACCGTCGAGCTCTACGACGGACTCGTGGCGCACGGCCTGCCCGGGCAGGGCAAGCTGGCCACCGAGCCCGACCCGGCGCGCTACGACACCAAGCACGCGCACTGCGACGTGCTCGTCGTCGGAGCCGGGCCCGCCGGCCTGGCGGCCGCGCTCACCGCTGCCCGCGGCGGTGCCCGGGTCGTGGTGGTCGACGAGCAGAACCGGGCCGGGGGCTCGCTTCTCGGTACCAAGGAGTACCTCGACGAGCGGCCGGCCCTGGAGTGGGTCGCCGACACCGTGGCCGAGCTGCGCCGCACCCCCGGTGTGCAGGTCCTGGAGCGCACCACCGCGTTCGGCGTCTACCAGGACGGCTTCGTCCTCGCGCTCCAGCGCCGGACCGAGCACCTGGGCTTCGACGCTCCCGCCGGCACCGCACGCCAGCGCGTGTGGCGGATCAGGGCGGCGCGGATCGTACTCGCCACCGGCTCCCACGAGCGGCCCGTCGTCTTCGCCGACAACGACCGTCCCGGGATCATGCTCGCCGGATCCGCACGCACCTACCTGCACCGCTACGGGGTCCTGCCCGGCTCCCGCGCGGTTGTCTTCACCACCAACGACAGCGCCTACTACGCCGCGCTCGAACTGGCCAGGGCGGGAGTGGACGTCGCGATGGTCGTCGACTCCCGACCCGTCGCCCCCAACGTCCTGGCCGCGCGGTGCATGGCACGCGACATCGAGGTCAGGGCCGGCCACGCCGTCACCAGCTCCGAGGGCGCGGCACGCGTCACCGCCGCCCGCATCGCCCCGATGCCCGGCACCGACGGTATCGAGGAGACCGTCGTCTGCGACACCCTGCTGGTCTCCGGCGGCTGGAACCCCGTCGTGCACCTGTTCAGTCAGGCGCGCGGCACCCTGCGCTACGACCCCAGCCTGGGCGCGTTCGTTCCGGGCGAGGGCCCGGAGACCGTGGGGGTGGCCGGTTCGGCGACCGGCGAGCACGACCTCGCCTCCTGCCTGCGACAGGGCCGGGAGGTCGGCGGCGAGGCGGTGGCCGCGTCGGGCCGGGAGCCCGGCGAGGTCGAGCTGCCGGTGCCGTACACGCGCGAACAGGTGCGCCCCGGAATGGTCCTGTGGAGCGCCCCGGGCGAACTCGAGGATGGCGCCGCCGACACCCGGTTCGTCGACCTGCAGCGCGACGCCACCGTCTCGGACGTGCTGCGCGCCACCGGGGCGGGACTGACCTCGCTGGAGCACATCAAGCGGTACACGACCATCGGCACCGCGCACGACCAGGGCAAGACCTCCGGGATGATCACCGCCGGGCTGGTCGCCGAGGCGCTGGGGACCGAGCTCACCGAGCAGAAGCCCACCACGTTCCGGCCCCCGTACACGTCGGTGTCGTTCGCGGCGCTCGCCGGACGCGACCGGGGTGAGCTGCTCGACCCGGCGCGGGTGAGCGCGATCCACCCCTGGCACGTCAATCGGGGCGCGCCGTTCGAGGACGTCGGCCAGTGGAAGCGCCCCTGGTACTTCCCGCTGCCGGGCGAGGACATGGACGCCGCGGTCCTGCGGGAGTGCCGCGCCGCGCGCGGGGGCGTCGCCCTGATGGACGCCTCGACCCTGGGCAAGATCGACGTCCAGGGCAGCGACGCCGGATGGTTCCTCGACATGCTCTACACGAACAAGATGAGCGGTCTGAAGGTCGGCAGGATCCGCTACGGCGTGATGTGCGGCGTCGACGGCATGGTCATCGACGACGGCACCGTCATCCGGCTGGCCGAGGACCGGTTCCTGGTGACCACGACGACCGGCAACGCCGCGATGGTCCTGGACTGGATGGAGGAGTGGCTCCAGACCGAGTGGCCGCACCTGGACGTGTACGCCGCGTCGGTCACCGAGCACTGGGCCACGATCCCTCTGGTGGGGCCCCTGTCACGGACCGTGCTCGCCGAACTGGCCCCCGATCTGGACGTGAGCAACGAGGCCTTCGAGTTCATGACGTGGCGGGACACCGTCCTCGACGTGGGCGAGGGCGTGCCCGCGCGGTTGTGCCGCATCAGCTTCTCGGGGGAGCTGGCCTACGAGATCAACGTGACCTCCTGGCACGGACTCGCCGTCTGGGAGGCGCTCATGGCCGCGGGCGAGCGACACGGCATCACGCCGTACGGCACCGAGACCATGCACGTCCTGCGCGCCGAGAAGGGCTACCCGATCGTCGGCCAGGAGACCGACGCCACCGTCACGCCCCAGGACCTGGGCATGTCGTGGGCCGTGTCGAAGAAGAAGGCCGACTTCATCGGCAAGCGGTCCTTCGACCGGGCCGAGAACAACCGGCCGGACCGCAAGCAGCTCGTGGGGCTGCTCCCGGCCGACCCGGACGTCCGCCTGCCCGAAGGCGGGCAGATCGTCGAAACCGATCGGCTGCCCGAGCCCCCGGTCCGCATGCTCGGCCACGTCACCTCCAGCTACAACAGCGCGGCGCTGGGCCGGACGTTCGCGCTCGCGGTCCTGCGCTCAGGCCGCGCACGCGTCGGCGAGACGCTCTACGTCCCCGTCGGGGACGGCCTCCAGCCGGTCACCGTGACCGAGTCCGTGCTCTACGACAAGGAAGGTGCTCGTCGTGACGGCTGACATCAGCATGCGAACCAGCCCGCTGGCCGCGTGGGCGGACCGTCTCACTGCGCTCGGCCCCGCCCTCACCGCGGTCGAGCGCCCGTTCCTGGCCCAGCTCACCGTGCGGTCCTCGGACGCCGGAGCCCTGGACAGGATGGGCGCGGCCCTGGGCGCGACCTTCCCCGCCGACCCCTGCACGTTCACCCGGGACAGCGGCCCCTTCGGCGACGTCGAGGTGCTGTGGCTGGGACCGGACGAGTTCCTCGTGGTGGCCGCGCCCGACCACCAGGTCCCGATGGAAGCGGCGCTACGCGAGGCCGTCGGGGACGCGCGGGCAGCGGTCGTGGACACCTCGGGCCAGCGCACGACGCTGGCCCTGTCGGGACCGCACAGCCGGGACGTCCTCGCCCACGGCTGCGCCATCGACCTGCACCCGTCGGCGGCTCCGACCGGGACGTGCGTGCAGACGTTGCTCGCCAAGGCGGGGGTTGTCCTCCAGGTCTGCGACGCCGAGTCCGGGGCGTTCACCCTGCTGGTCAGGTCCTCCTTCGCGGCCTACCTCGCCGCGTGGCTGAGCGACGCCTGCGTCGAGTACCGGACGGCGGTGTCATGAGCCTGAGCGTGTTCGATCTGTTCAAGGTCGGCATCGGGCCGTCGAGCTCGCACACCGTCGGCCCGATGCGCGCGGCGAAGTCCTTCGCCGACGCGCTGCACGAGGAGGGGACGCTGCCCGGGGTGGCGTCGGTGCGCGCCGAGCTGTTCGGGTCGCTCGGCGCGACCGGCCACGGGCACGGCAGCGTCAAGGCTGTGGTGCTGGGGCTCGCGGGCCTGGCCCCCGACACCGTCGACCCGGTGGCGGCCCAGCCCCTGGTGGACAACGTGGCAGCGACAGGGAAGCTGGAGCTGGCCGACCGCCACGTGGTCGGTTTCTCCCCCGACGACGACATCGTGCTACACCGCAACAAGCGGCTCGACTTCCACAGCAACGGCATGGTCTTCCGTGCCCTCGACCGGTCCGGGAAGCTCGTCGCGGCCCGGACCTACTACTCGGTGGGCGGCGGGTTCGTCGTGGACGGGGACACCGCCGGGGCGAAGGTCCTCGTGGAGGACCCCACCCCAGTGGAGCACCCCTTCTCCACCGGCGACGAACTGCTAGCCCTCGCTGAGAGCACCGGGCTGTCCATCAGTTCGCTGATGCTGGCCAACGAGGCCTCCCGCCGCCCGGAGCAGGAGACCAGGGACGGGCTGCTGAAGATCTGGGCCGTGATGCGCGAGTGCGTCGAACGCGGCTCCACCACCTGGGGCGTACTGCCCGGAGGCCTGAAGGTGCGCCGTCGCGCCGCGGCGCTGCGCGAGGACCTGGAGGCGGCGGACGCGTCCGGGGACCAGCTGGGCGCGATGGAGTGGATCACGATGTTCGCCCTGGCGGTGAACGAGGAGAACGCGGCGGGCGGGCGGATCGTGACCGCGCCGACCAACGGTGCGGCCGGGATCGTCCCGGCGGTCCTGCACTACTACGAGCGGTTCGTGCCCGGTGCGGACGAGGACGGGATCGTGCGGTTCATGCTCGCCGCGGGCGCGGTCGGGATGCTGTTCAAGCAGAACGCCTCGATCTCCGGCGCGGAGGTCGGCTGCCAGGGCGAGGTCGGCTCCGCCTGTTCGATGGCGGCCGCGGGGCTGGCCGAGGTGCTGGGCGGCACCCCGGCACAGGTGGAGAACGCGGCTGAGATCGGGATCGAGCACAACCTCGGCCTCACCTGCGACCCCGTCGGCGGTCTGGTGCAGATCCCGTGCATCGAGCGCAACGCGATCGCCTCCGTCAAGGCCGTCACGGCGGCCCGCATGTCGGTGCGCGGCGACGGCGCGCACCACGTGACCTTGGACAAGGCGATCAAGACCATGCGCGAGACCGGCGCCGACATGAAGGACAAGTACAAGGAGACGGCGCGGGGCGGGCTCGCGCTCAACGTCGTGGAGTGCTGACCGGCGCTCTGCGCCTGTGAGCGCCCACCCCTTCCCACCGAGGAGGCCATCGTGGCACGCAACTTCATTCTCACCCTCCGGTGCCCGCAGCGGTCGGGCATCGTCCACGCGGTCACCGAGTTCCTGGTCGACCGGGGCTGCGACATCAGCGAGCACCAGCAGTTCGACGACAACGTCCGCGGCCAGCTGTTCCTGCGCACCTCGTTCTCGAGCACGGACCCGGATCGGGGCGTGGACGAGCTGAAGGGCGACTTCGCCGCCGTGGCGCGAGAGTTCGCCATGGAGTTCGAACTGTGGGGCGAGGAGCGCACACGCATCCTGGTGATGGTGTCCAAGACCGCCCACTGCCTGAACGACCTGCTGTTCCGCTGGCGCGCCGGCAACCTCGACGGGGAGCTCGTCGGTGTGGTGTCCAACCACGAGGACCTGAGGCCCATGGCCGAGGCGGCCGGCCTTGACTTCGTGCACGTGCCGGTGACCGCCGAGACCAAGGCCGCCGCCGAGGACCGCCTGCTGGAGCTCGTCGACGAGTACCGGGCCGACCTCGTGGTGCTGGCCCGGTACATGCAGGTGCTCTCCGACGAGCTGTGCGCCAAGCTCGAGGGGCGCGTGATCAACATCCACCACTCGTTCCTCCCGGGTTTCAAGGGCGCCAAGCCCTACCACCAGGCCTACGACCGCGGCGTGAAGTACGTCGGGGCGACCGCGCACTACGTGACGGCCGACCTCGACGAGGGTCCGATCATCGAGCAGGAGGTGCTGCGGGTGGACCACTCCTTCGACCCCCGCGCGCTGGCCACGGTGGGGCGCGACGCCGAGGCGCTCGCGCTGTCCCGGGCGGTGCGCTGGCACTGCCAGCACCGTGTCCTGCTCTACGGCCGTAGCACCGTGGTCTTCCGCTGACCCGGAGGACCGCACGGGCCGTGGCCGCGCGGGCCGCGTGTGCCCGGCCCTCCCCTTTCCCAGACGACGTCGCCCACTCACCCCCAAGGACGGACATCGTGATCAGTGGTCAGTCGATCGACGGCTTCCTGACCGAACTCGCGGCACGGCTGCCGGCGCCCGGCGGCGGTGCCACCGCCGCCGTGCACGCCGCCCAGGCCGCCGCGCTGGTCGGCATGGTGGCGCGCTACAGCGACGGCGTTCGCTTCGCCGAGCACTCAGAGGAGATCGCGGCGACCGTCGCGGCCTCCGACCGTCTGCGAGTGGAGGCACTGCGCGCCGCGGAGGCCGACGCGGCGGCATTCTCCGCGGTCGTGGACGCCTATGCGCTCCCCCGCTCCACCGACGACGAGAAGGCCGAACGCGCCGCCACCATCGCGGCGGCCCTGAAGGAGGCCTGTGAACCGCCCGTCGCGGTGATCGAGACCGCCGCCGAAGTCGTTTCGCTGGCCGAACGCATCCTGCCGATCGGCAACCGCAACGTGGTCACCGACGTGGCGGCGGCGTCGGAAGCCGCCCGCGCCGCCGCCACCACGGCCCGGGTGAACGTCGAGGTCAACCTGGGCGGAATCAAGGACGAGGGAGCCAGGGCCGAGCTCTCCGCCTCGGCCCTGGCCGTCGACGCCATCGTCGAACGGGCGGAGAAGGTCACCGCAGCAGTGAGGGAGGTACTCGCCGCATGAGCACCACGACGACAACCGAGCACCAGGTCACCACCGCGTTGTCGGGCAAGCCGCTGGCCGCGCAGATCCGCGCGGGCGCGCGGGAGCGGGCCGCCGCGCTGGGCGCGGCGGGCATCCAGCCGAGGCTGGTCGTCGTCACAGCCACGGACGACGGGTCGACCATGTGGTACGTGCGCTCGATCGCCAAGGCGGCCGCGACCGTCGGGATCGAGTGCGACATCGCCGACCTGGGCCCGACCGCCTCCCCGGCACGTGTCCGGGGCACACTGCGCGCACTGAGCGAGGACCCGCTGGTCCACGGCATCATCCTGCAGACCCCGCTGCCCGACGGCATGTCCTCGGCCGCACTCGCGGCGGAGATCGACCCCGCCAAGGACGTGGACGGCGCGAACCCGGAGAGCCTGGGCCGCTGCGCGGCGGGTCTGCCCGGCTTCGCACCCGCCACGGCCGAGGCCGTGGTGCGGCTGCTCGACCACTACGGAGTCGACCCCTCGGGCAGGACCGTCGCGATGGTCGGCCGGTCCCTCGTGGTCGGCACCCCGGTGGCGCTGTTGCTGCTGGAGCGGCATGCGACGGTCACGGTCTGCCACTCGCGGACCGAGGACCTCGAAGGTCACACCCGCGCCGCCGACATCGTGATCGTCGCGGCTGGGGTGCCGGGCCTGATCGGCGCGGAACACGTCGGTGGGGGCGCGGTGGCCGTCGACGTGGGCACCAACGCCACGGACGACGGCCTGACGGGCGACGTGGACGCGGTCGCCGTGGACGGCGTCGCGGGTGCCCTCACTCCGGTGCCGGGCGGCGTCGGGCCAGTCACCACCGCGCTCCTGCTCGCCCACACCGTAGAGGCCGCGCACAGTACGGCGACCGGATAGCCGCGGTTGGACGGCGGGTACCGGCGCGGACCATCGAACGGAGGACCACCTGTGACAGTGACGGAAGAGCCCGGGCCCGGCCCGGTGGACCTGGATTCGGCCGAGGCCGCCGCGCGTGACTTCCTCTGGCACCTGGGCGTCTCGCTGAACCCCGAGGCGGCGGAGCACACGCCCGGGCGGATGGCCCGCGCCTACGCCGAACTCCTGGCTCCCCGGCCCTTCTCCGTGACCACCTTCCCCAACGACCACGCGTACCAGGACTTCGTCATCGCCCGGGACATCCCCGTGCACTCGGTCTGCGAGCACCACTTCCTCCCCTTCAGCGGGGTGGCCCACGTGGGCTACCTGCCCGGTGCGCGCATCGTCGGGCTCTCCAAGCTCGCGCGGGTGGTGGAGCACTACGCCCGCCGCCCGCAGGTCCAGGAGAGGCTGACCCAGCAGATCGCCTCGTACCTGAGCAGGAACCTGGACGCCGACGCCGTCGGTGTGGTGATCGAGGCCGAGCACCTGTGCATGACCATGCGCGGCGTCCAGGCGTCGGGTTCCAGCACGTCCACCTCAGCAATGCTCGGGAGGTTGAGCAAGGACGCGGAGCTGCGCCGGGAGTTCCTCTCCCTGGTCGGCCGCGCCCGCTCCGGAGGATGAGGGGCGGGCGCCCCGATCACCTTGGGAACCGACGCGCTTCCTCCCGCCAAGACTCGTTGCGGATGATGAGCACGGCCCCGAAAAGACCCGAACCGTCCCGGGAGGGGTGACCTCCTCTCCCGGGACGGTTGTTTGTGCCCTACTACCGACTCAGTCGCTGCGATGGACTGCCTGCTCGGGGGCGGGCTGGCGGCCCCAGTCCATCCGGCACCAGGGCAGGGAAAGCTCCTTGGGGCTGCCGATCTCCCGGGGGGAGAGGTCGGCGACGTCGCGGGCCTCCTCGTGGCGGGCGAAGACCGAGTCCACGTACCGGTGTCCGGTGTCGGCTGCCACGAACACCACCCGGCGGTCGGGGTCGGCCGCCGCCTCCCAGCGGGCCACCAGGTAGGCGGCGCCGGTGGAGAGCCCGGCGAAGACCGCGTGGCGGCGCAGCAGGTCCACGCTCCCGGCCAGGGCGGCGTCGAAACCGGTCCAGTGCAGGGTGTCGTAGAGGGTGTGGTCCACATTGCCGAACGGGATCGAGCTGCCGATGCCCGCGATGATGATCTGCGGGTCGGTGACGTGGTCACTGCCGAAGGTGACGCTACCGAACGGCTGGACGCCCACCAGCGGGGTGTCCGGGGCGCTCTCCCGCAGGTAGCGGGCGAGCGCCCCGGTGGAGGCCCCCGAACCCACCCCGCCCACCAGGGTCAGCGGACCCTCCCCCGCCTCCTTGCGGATCTGGTCGGCCACCGCCCGGTAGCCGAGGCCGTGGATGACGTCGTGGTACTGGCGCATCCAGTGGTAGTCCGGGTGCTCCCGCAGCACCTGCTTGACCCGGCGGACCCGGCGGTTCTGGTCCAGCCGCAGGTCGTCCGAGGGCGGCATCTGCTCCAGGGTGGCGCCCAAGACCGCGAGCTGCTGGCGGAGCGGGTGATCGATGGTGGTGGAGCCGATGATGTGGCAGTGCAGCCCGTACCGGTGTGCGGCCAGGGCCAACCCGTAGGCGTAGATACCGCTGGAGCTGTCCATGAGGGTGTCACCGGGACGGACCGCCCCGGTGTCGAGCAGGTGGCGTACGGCCGCCAGGGCGGAGGCCACCTTCATGGACTCGAAGCGCAGGCACAGCAGGCCCGCGCCGAGGTCGATCAGGTCAGGTCTGGCGATGGCTTCGGAAACGTGGTCGTCCAAGATCGCTCCCCGGTGCTCTGGGTCGGAGGGGCCGGTGCTGACGAGACCGCCGCGAGGACGGCCGGTGCGGGGACTGCCGATTCGAAGGAGAGGGGTTTGACGGTGGAGGAGGAAGGAGTGCGGGCGGCCGAGGTGGAGAAGACCCGGTGCGGGGCGAGTCCGGCGGCGCCGAGCCGGTCGGCGGCGGCGTCGATCCGGGCACGGAGTTCGGGGTCGGTGGCGTCGAAGAGGATTCCGGCGACGTTGCCGCTGTGCGCCACCTGGATGCCGACCGCACCACAGCCGCGGGCGACCTCCCGGAGCGTGCCCAGTTCCGCCTTGGGCAGCGCGCGCTGGTTGAGTATGGCGCTCTCGGTGCACACGTGCCCGACCCCGGCCACGTCGCGTTCGGTGATCGCAGTACGCAGCGCGGCACGCAACCTCTCGTAGACGGCGATGTCCCCACGTCGTGCGGTACCCACCAGGGAGAGGGTGTCCACCGGTTGGCCACTTCCGGTCAGGCAGCCCACGACCGCCATCTCCGGAAGCTCGGGGCCCAGTTCCTCCAGAATCCGGCCCTCACGCTGGGCGAAGAGCAGCGGCCGGTCACCGAACATGACCGGATCGCTGGCCCCCTCGGCGGCGACCGCCACCCGTGCGACGGCGTCCGGCGTGAGCTCCACCCCGAGCCCCGCCGCGACCGCGCGCACCGCCGCCGTCACGTCACTCGTGGACGACCCCATGCCCAGGCCGGGCGCGGCCCCGCCCCGGACGCTGAGGTAGCCGCCCACCGGCCGCACCCCGCCCACGCGCGCGCACTCGGTGACGGCGAGCTCCGCGGCCCGGGCGGCCTTGGCCCGGTTCGGCGGGTCGACGACGACGCGTCGGGGCGCCCGGGGCGAGAACGGGGTGAACACCGCCCGGGTGCGAGGGTCGGCCATCGGCAGGGTGACCAGACCACGGGTGGGGCGTCCCCTCTCGTCCAGGAACACGCCCTGGAGGATCTCGCCGTGGTGGCAGGTCGCCTGTCCAGTTCCAAGGGTCACTCGTCGGTTCCTTCTCGATATCGGTAGAGGTGGGTCGGTTCCGCGCTGAACTGCGAGAACGGGAAGGGTTCGGCGGACACGGCGGTGACGCCCGAGCCGAGGAAGGCCCGGGCGACCGCGCTGCCGCTCTGGGCGTACACGACCAGCGGCACGGACCGGTCCCGGCAGCGCTCCAGGATGCGGTCGAAGGTGCCGTTGCCCAGGGTCATCCCGGTGGCGACGACGGCGTCGGCCTTGGCCAGCACCTCGTCCATGTCCGGGCTGACGGGGTCGCCCCACTGGGTGCGGCGCAGGTTCAGATCGCAGGGCAGGCACTGGCCGCCCCGTTCCCGGATGGCGGCCACGAGGGGGTTGACCACACCGATCAGGGCGATGCGGCGCCCGTCGGGTTCGGGGAGCAGACCGGCGATGGCGCGGTCGCGGGCGACGGCGCGCTCCTCGGGGGTTCCGTAGGGGAGGGTGACCCGCTCGGCGCGGGGGTCCTCGGAGTGCGGCTGGGCGTGGCCCAGATAGGCGTCCAGAGCGGCGAGCCGTACCGGGGCCGGGCCGCTGAGAAGGTCGGCCAGGGGTCTGCCGGAAAGTTCGGCGCAGATGTCGGGGTCCAGCTGGCCCGCTTCGAAGGCGCAGGCGCCGAAGGCTCGGCCGATCCGGACCAGGACGTACTGGTTGAGGTAGGTGACGTCGCCCCCGGCCAGGCGGGTGCCGTGGTGGACCCAGAACACGCTGGTGGCGACGGGTAGGTCGGGGGTGGCGAGGACGGACTGGCGGAGTTCTTCGAGGTCGTGGGGCGCTTGGGGGTACTGGTGGGCTCTGGGGTCCTGGGGGCTCGGGGTGTGGCGGGGGGATGTCACTTGCCGGTCTCCCTGGTGAGGCGGAACAGGTAGGTCAGGACGCCGTCGCCCCAGTCGTGCCGGTGGTGGACGTGTGCGGTGAAGCCGCACTGGGCGGCGTGGCCGATGATCTGGCGCAGGTCGGCGGTGTTGGAGGCGACGAAGTAGACCTCGCCGCCGGGGGCCAGGAGGTCGCGCTCGGCGAGCTGGGTGAAGAAGGCGTCGGTGACGGGGCGGCCCGCGCAGACGTTGCGGACGATGTCGGGGTCCTCGCTGACCTGCTGGCTCACCGCAGGCGGGTTGAAGGTGACCACGTCGAGCTGTGGCCGGTCTGGGATGTCGGTGAAGAGGTCGGAGACCAGCGGGACGAGCTCTGAGCCGCCTCCGGTACCGACGATCCGGTGGTAGTTGTGCTCGGTCGCCTTCACGCTGGCGGGGTGGACGTCCACGGCCAGGATCCGCCCGGCGCCGCGCAGTCCGGCGACCACCGCCTCGACCCCGAGTCCGGCGCCCATGGCGGCGTAGACGCGTCCGCGGACGTCAATGTCGTCGTCAAGAATGCGCTGGTGGATCATGCGGCTGGTCGCGCCGGGAAGGAACACCTCAGGGGGAACCTCGAACTCCCACCCGTTCCAGGAGTAGTCGCGGCGGGTGTGCAGGTCGACCTTGGGCTGGTTGAGGCCGATGATCTGCTCGGGCGGCAGCGGAGGGGGAAGCTGAGCGATCTGGGAGGGGTCCACGTGCGTCCTTTCGGTGGTTCGAGGGGCTTCGCGAGGGATCCGAGAGGGGTGACCCCGAAGACCATAGCGAAAGCGATAATCATTGTCACTAAGAGTTCACTCACCCCAGGGAGTCGTTGCCCCCTCCGCCCGAGCGCCAACCCCGGCAGAGGGGTTCATCAAGCACGCAACGGGCAAAGCGCCAGACTCGGGCCGCCCACGAGCCGGTTGGTCAAGCATGGCGCAAGTGATTATCGTTTTCATTAGAGTAGGATCGAACACGCCCCGAACCGAGATGAGTACTCTTCGTGTCCTCGACGATGACGCCGAACACGTCCGGCCCGCTCCGGAGCCGTCGCAGTCCACTGCTCCAGCCGACCTTCGCCCGCCTGTGGTGCGCGACCACCGCCTCCGGTCTGGCCACCTGGGCCATGCCGTTCATCCTGGGCCTGGCGGTCCTGCACGGTTCGCTGACCGCTGTGGGGCTCGGGCTGGTCCTGGCCACCCGCACCGCCGGCTTCCTGGTCGCGGTCCCCCTCGGCGGTCTGCTCGCCGACCGCTACTCGCGCCGCTCGGTGGTCCTGTGGTCCGGCCTGGCCGCAGCGATCGCCACCCCCGTCCTCGCCGCGGGCCTGGGCACCTCCGTCGCGCTGATGGCCGTGGCCGCCGCCGTCGTGGGCGTGGGCCAGGGGGCCTGCCGCCCAGCCTTCCAGGCGCTGACCGCCGAGGTGGTCGCCCCCGACGACCGCCAGCAGGCCAACGCGGCCCTGACCTTCTCCGTCCGCGGGGTCACCTTCCTGGCCCCGGGACTAACCGCTCTGCTGGCCACGCTCACCGGCCCCCAGACGCTCCTGCTGATCACGGCGGGCCTGTGGCTAGCCGCCGCTCTGCTCCCCCGCGCCGGCACCGCCACGCCCGCGCCCACCGACCGCCCGGCCCGCGCGCCCTTCCACGTGGAGTTCGTCGAGGGCCTCACTGAGGCCCGTCGCCACACTTGGTTCCTCGCCGGTCTGGGAGCCCTGACCGTGGTCATCGCCCTGGGCTACTCCTCGACCAGCGTGCTGCTGCCGCTGGCCAGCGGTGACCACTACGGCACCGAGGCGGTCCTGGCCGGAGCTCTGACCGCCTACACCGGCGGAGCACTCATCGGGGCGCTCCTGGTCTCCCGCTGGAAGCCGCAGGCCCAGGGCTGGTGGGCCCTGTTCGGCCTGGGCCTGTACGCCCTGGCCCCGCTGAGCCTGGTGTTCCCGGTCGGCGCCGTGTGGGTGTTCGCCGCCTACGCGATCGTGGGCCTGGGCGTGGAACTGTTCAACGTCCCGTGGTTCACCGCTGCCCAGCGCGAGGTCGCCCCGGACAAGCTGGCCCGGGTCTCGTCCCTCGACTTCCTGCTCGCCTACGGTTTCGCCCCGGTGGGCCTGGCCCTGATCGCCCCGGCCGCCCAGGCCTTCGGCCCGCAGAACGTCCTCCTGGCCTGCGCCGCCCTGTGCGTCCTCGCCCCGGCCCTGGCCGCCCTGGCCCCGGGGGCCCGCGACTTCCGCACCCGCCGCGCCTAGACCTTCTCCTCTGGAAACAAAAAGCCTTTCGTGCGGTTCCGTGATGCCCATCGCCCCGGCCGTTCGCGGTCGACGGCCCAGAGGAGGCCGAGGCGATGCAATTGGGGTTGGGCGCCCATAAGCCCGGGGGTGATCGGTGGCGGGTGCTGGTGGACCCGGCCGGGCATCCCTTCTGCCTGACCGGGAACTGACCTTCAGGGGCGAATGAGCGCCTTGAGGGTTTTACGCTCGTCCATCAGCCGGTACGCCTCGGGGACGCCGTCCAGGTCGGTGTGATGGTCGAAGACCAGCCCCGGGTTGACCTTTCCTTCCAGGATGTCGGGGAGGAGCTTCTCGATGTAGGAGCGCACCGGGGCGGGTCCGCCGGTCAGGGTGATGTTCGCGCCGAACACCGAGGCGAAGCCGATCGGCCCCTGGTCGTACTGGGGCACGCCCACGCGGCTGACGGTGCCTCCGGGGCGGACCACGCCGAGGGCGGTCTCGTAGGCGTCGAGGTGCCCGACGGCTTCGATCACCGCGTGGGTGCCCTCGCCAGAGGTCAGTTCCCGGACCCGCTCCACTGCTTCGGGGCCGCGTTCGGCCACGACCTCGCTGGCCCCGTACTCGCGTCCCAGGTCGGTGCGGTCCTTGTGCCACCCCATCAGGATGATCTGCTCGGCGCCCATCCGGCGGGCCGAGAGCACGGACAGCAGTCCCACGGCCCCGTCGCCGATGACGGTGACCGTGGTGCGGGCGTTCACCCCCGCGATCAGGGCCGCGTGGTAGCCGGTGCCGTAGACGTCGGCCAGGGTGAGCAGGGAGGGCAGGAAGACGGACTCCTCCCCCACCGGGAGCCGGACCAGAGTGCCCTGGGCCTGGGGGACGCGGATCAGTTCGGCCTGGGCGGCGCTGAGGAAACCGCCGTTCGGGCAGGAGGTCTGCACGCCCTCACGGCAGAGGTCGCAGGTGTTGTCGGCGTAGGCGAACGGGGACACCACCAGCTCGCCCGGCTTGACCCAGGTGACCTCACGGCCGACCTCCTCGACCACGCCGACGAACTCGTGTCCGGTCTGGACGCCGGTCTCGGCGGCGGGCATCGCCCGGTAGGCGTGCAGATCGCTGCCGCACACGCAGCTGCTGACCACCCGCACGATCGCGTCGGTGGGCTCCACCAGCACGGGGTCGGGCACGTTCTCCACGCGGACGTCACCGGCGCCGTACATCAGGGCCGCTCGCATTGGAACCCTCCTCCGGGTCGGGCCACGGACCCATCCCGTGACCAAAGGTAATGATATGACTACGGGTGGCAAGATAGCGTGTCCCGACCTGCCCCGGGGCGGGTTTCTCCGGGACCGGGCGGCCCCGCATGGAGTCGCTGGAATCTGTCGGTACCGCCTGGCACGATGAGTCAGGTGACCAGCAGATCCGCCGCAGAGCGGCACCTGAGCGATCTCGTCCGGCTGCGCCGGGTACGCGACCGGATCGACCGGGAGTACGCCCAGCCCCTGAACGTCGAAGCGCTGGCCCGGGACGCCCACATGTCCGCGGGTCACCTCAGCCGCGAATTCCGGCGCGCCTACGGCGAGTCGCCTTACTCGTATCTGATGACCCGCCGCATCGAACGCGCGATGGCCCTGCTGCGCCGCGGCGACCGCAGCGTCACCGAGGTGTGCTTCGAGGTCGGCTGCTCCTCGCTGGGCACGTTCAGCACCCGGTTCACCGAGCTGGTCGGGGTGCCGCCCAGCACCTACCGCAGGCAGGCCGTGGGCGAGGTGGAGGGCATGCCCTCGTGCGTGGTCAAACAGGTGACCAGACCGATCAGGAATCAAGAAGCACGGTCGACCGGGCGGTCGTAATGTGACCGGCATGGACATCACGATCAACGCCAGCTTCCTTCCGCACACCGACCCCGAGGTCTCCCTGGCCTTCTACCGGGACGTCCTGGGCTTCGAGGTCCGCGGCGACGTCGGCTACAACGGCATGCGCTGGATCACGGTGGGACCCGTAGGCCAGCCCGACACCTCGGTGGTCCTGGAGCCGCCGGTGGCCGACCCCGGTGTCACCGACGAGGAACGCCAGACCATCACCGAGATGATGGCCAAGGGCACCTACGCCTTCCTGAACCTGGCTGCCCCGGACGTGGACGCCACCTTCGAACGGTTGGTGGCCAGCGGTGCCGAGGTCGTACAGGAACCCATCGACCAACCCTACGGCGTGCGCGACTGCGCCTTCCGCGACCCGGCGGGCAACCTGCTGCGTATCAAGGGTCTGAACTGAGCGTCCGGGCCGAGTCCGCAGTGACCGCGAAGACCGCGCTGAGCGCCGAGACGAAGAAGAGCACGATGAGCAAGGACACCGGTCCGCACGAGCGGCACCCGGCCGACTCCCACGAACTGATCCGGGTGCACGGTGCACGCGAGAACAACCTCAAGGACGTCAGTATCGAGATCCCCAAACGCCGGTTGACGGTGTTCACCGGGGTCTCCGGTTCGGGCAAGAGCTCCTTGGTGTTCAGCACGATCGCCGCGGAGTCGCAGCGGATGATCAACGAGACCTACAGCACCTTCGCGCAGGGCTTCATGCCGTCCCTGCCCCGCCCTGAGGTGGACGTCCTTGACGGGCTGACCACCGCGATCATCGTGGACCAGGAGCGGCTGGGCGCCGACCCGAGGTCGACCGTGGGCACCGCCACCGACGCCAACGCGATGCTGCGCATCCTGTTCAGCCGCCTGGGCCGTCCCTATCTGGGTTCACCGCACTCCTTCTCGTTCAACGTCGCCTCGGTCAAGGCCAGTGGCGCGATCACGGTGGAGCGCGGCGACCGCAAGACCGTGAAGGCCACCTTCACCCGCACCGGCGGCATGTGCACGAACTGCGAGGGCCGCGGCAAGGTCACCGACTTCGACCTGCGCGAGCTCTTCGACGACTCCAAGTCACTCGCCGAGGGCGCGTTCACCATTCCCGGCTGGAAGTCGGACGACTACTGGACGGTGCGCACCTACAAGGCGTCGGGGTTCTTCGACCCGGACAAACCGATCCGCGAGTACACCGACCAGGAGATGCGGGACTTCCTCCACCACGAGCCGGTCAAGGTCAAGGTGGACAAGTCCAACCTGACCTTCGAGGGGCTGATCCCCAAGCTGCGCAAGTCCTTCCTGTCCAAGGACAAGGAGGCGATGCAGCCGCACATCCGGGAGTTCGTGGAGCGCGCGGTCACCTTCACCGACTGCCCGGTGTGCGAGGGGACCCGGCTCAGCGAGGCCGCCCGCTCCTCGAGGATCAAGGGTGCGAGCATCGCCGACGCCTGCGCCATGCAGATCACCGACCTGGCCGCGTGGGTGCGCGATCTGGACGAACCCTCGGCCGCTCCGTTGCTCACGGCGCTGCGCCAGACCCTGGACTCGTTCGTGGAGATCGGCCTGGGCTACCTCTCGCTCGACCGGGCCGCCGGCACGCTGTCCGGCGGTGAGGCGCAGCGCACCAAGATGATCCGTCACCTGGGCTCCTCGCTCACCGACACCACGTACGTGTTCGACGAACCCACCGCGGGGCTGCACCCGCACGACGTCGAGCGGATGAACAACCTGCTGCTGCGGCTCCGGGACAAGGGCAACACGGTGCTGGTCGTGGAGCACGAACCCGACACCATCGCGATCGCCGACCACGTCGTGGACCTGGGCCCCGGTTCGGGTTCGGCGGGCGGCACGGTCTGCTTCGAGGGCACGGTCGAGGGGCTGCGCGGCAGCGGCACCACCACCGGCCGCCACCTGGACGACCGGGCGGTACTCAAGGACGAGGTGCGCACCCCCGACGGCAGGCTGGAGGTGCGCGGGGCGAACACGCACAACCTGCGCGACGTCGACGTCGACATCCCGCTCGGGGTGCTTACCGTCGTGACCGGCGTGGCCGGTTCCGGCAAGAGCTCGCTCGTGCAGGAGTCGCTGGCCAAGGGGCGCACAGTCCAGGGAAAGGCGGCCGCGGGGAAGGCGGCTGCAGGTACGGAGGTGGTCTCCGTGGACCAGAGCCCCATCCGCGGTTCGCGGCGCAGCAACCCGGCCACCTACACCGGGCTGCTCGACCCGGTCCGCAAGGCGTTCGCGAAGGCCAACGGGGTCAAGCCCGCGCTGTTCAGCGCCAACTCCGAGGGCGCCTGCCCGGTCTGCAAGGGCATCGGCGTGACCTACACCGACCTCGGGTTCATGGCCAGTATCGCCAACACCTGTGAGGAGTGCGAGGGGCGCCGGTTCGACAACTCGGTCCTGGAGTACCGGCTGGGCGGGCGCGACATCAGTGAGGTGCTCGCGATGTCGGTGGCCGAGGCCGACGCGTTCTTCGGCGAAGGCGAGGCGCGGACCCCGGCGGCGCAGAAGATTCTGACCCGGCTGGTCGACGTGGGGCTGGGCTACCTCAGCCTGGGCCAGCCGCTGACCACGCTCTCCGGCGGTGAGCGCCAGCGGCTCAAGCTGGCCACCCACATGGCGGACCGGGGCGGGGTCTACGTGCTGGACGAACCGACCACCGGGCTGCACCTGGCCGATGTCGAGCACCTGCTCGGGCTGCTGGACCAGCTGGTGGAGTGCGGGAAGTCGGTGATCGTGATCGAGCACCACCAGTCGGTCATGGCGCACGCCGACTGGATTATCGACCTCGGGCCGGGCGCCGGGCAGGAGGGCGGCCGGGTCGTCTTCGAGGGCACCCCGGCCGACCTGGTCGCCGACCGCCCCACTCTCACAGGTCACCACCTGGCGGAGTATGTCGGCGCGGACCGGAACCAACCGGAGCCTTAGCGAACGGTTAGATCTTTGGTCGGTAGAAGTTCGGCCGTCGGGGTTCAACGTCTCACGTGCGCTCCGGCGGGGTCCGGCCAGCACGAAGGGGCCCGTACACCCGGTGTCGTCGGGTGTACGGGCCCCTAGGCAGAACCTCGCAAAATCGGCGGTCAGTCCACCGGGACCGCCCGGTGGTGCCTGCCGATAGGCAGCATCAGCGGCTTGCCCGAGGTGGGGTCGGTGATGATCCGGCTCTCCATCCCGAACACCGCCCGCACCAGCTCGGGGGTGAGCACCTGCCCGGGCGGGCCCGCCGCGTGGAGTCCGCCGTCGGCGAGCGCGATGAGGTGGTCGGAGTAGCGGGCTGCGAGGTTGAGGTCGTGCAGGACCAGCACGATCGTGGTGCCGCGCGAGGCGTTGAGATCGGTGAGCAGGTCCAGGACCTCGACCTGGTGGCTGACGTCAAGGAAGGTGGTGGGCTCGTCCAGGAGCAGCAGGTCCGTGCGCTGGGCGAGCGCCATCGCGATCCACACCCGCTGACGCTGTCCGCCGGAGAGCTCGTCCACCGGCCGATCGGCCAGCTCCACCGTCCCCGTGGCTTCCAGGGCCTCGGCCACCGCCTCGTCGTCCTGACGGCTCCACCGGGTGAGCATCCGCTGGTGCGGGTGCCTGCCCCGGCCGACCAGGTCGGACACGGTGATGCCCTCCGGGGCCACCGGCGACTGCGGCAGCAGGCCGAGCGTGCGCGCCACCGACTTGGGCCGCATGCGGTGCACCTCCTGACCGTCGAGCAGCACCCGGCCGCTGCGGGGCGCCAACAGGCGTGACATCGAGCGCAGCAGCGTGGACTTGCCGCAGGCGTTGGCGCCGACGATCGCGGTGATCCGGCCGGGCGGGACGGCCAGGTCCAGGGCGTCGATGACGTCGCAGTCCTGGTAGCCGAGGGTGAGTTCCTCGACGATGAGCGAGTGGTCCGTGGTCACAGGGAGCCTCCCACACGGTTGGTGCGGACGATGAGGTAGACGAGGTAGGGGGCACCGAGCACGCCGGTGACGACCCCGACGGGGAAGCGGGTCCCGAAGGCGAACTGTCCGCAGAAGTCGGCCACCAGGACCAGCAGCGCTCCGACCAGCGCTGAGGGCACCAGCAGGGATCCGTCCGAGCCCACCAGGCGGGCGGCGATCGGCCCGGACAGGAAGGCTACGAAGGCGATCGGTCCGGCCGCGGCGGTGGCGAAGGCGATCAGCCCGACGGCGCCGACGATCGCCAGCAGCCGGGTGCGGTCCACCCGCACGCCCAGGGCCGAGGCGGTGTCGTCGCCCAGCTGGAGCGCAGAGAGGTCGTTGCCCAGACCTAGCAGTATCGGCGCGATCAGGACCAGCGCGACGACCACCGGCAGGGTCGCGTTCCAGCTGGTGCCGTTGAGGCTGCCGGTGAGCCAGCGCATCGCCTCCTGCAGGTCCCAGGTGGCGGCGCGGTCGAGGATGTACGACGTGATGCTGTTGAGCATGGCGGCGACGCCGATGCCGATCAGGATGAGCCGGGTACCGGAGACCCCGCTCTTGTACGAGAGCGCGTACACGAGCAGGGCCACACCGAGCCCGGCAACAATCGCGAAGACCGACACCCCGGTCCTGTCCAGGGAGAGCACCACAATGGCGAAGGTCGCGGCCGCGCCGGCGCCCGCGCTGATGCCGATGATGTCGGGGCTGGCCAGCGGGTTGCGCAGCATGGTCTGGAAGGTGACACCGGCCATCCCGAAGCACATTCCGGCGGTGATGGCGAGTACGGCACGGGGCAGGCGCAGTCGCCCCACGGTGAACGAGGCGCCGGGGACGTCCTGGCCGAGGACGACCCGGGCAACGTCACCGGGCGGGTAGAAGGTCTGCCCGACCATGAGGGTGACGGCGAAGCCGAGGACGATCAGGGCGGCGAGGACGCCGACGACGGTGTGCCGTCGGCGGGCGCGGAGCCTGCGACCGCGGGTGACGGTCTCGACGGTGGAGATGCTCACAGGGCACGCACCTTCTGGCGTCTGACGATGTAGATGAAGAAGGGGGCGCCGACCAGGGCGGTCACGATCCCCACATCGATCTGTCCGGGGCGCGCCACGATGCGGCCGAGCACGTCCGCGGCGGTGAGCAGCGCTGCTCCGGTCAGGGCCGAGAACGGCAGCAGCCAGCGGTGGTCCACCCCGACGAGCAGGCGGCACACGTGCGGGACGACCAGGCCGACGAAACCGATGGGGCCGGTGACGGCGGTGCTGGCCCCGCAGAGCACGACGGCGCCGACGGAGGCGGTGATCCGTGTGGCCTCCACGCGTTGGCCCAGCCCGGCTGCGAGTTCGTCGCCCAGGGCTAGGAGGTTGAGCCCGCGCGCGGAGAGCAGGCAGACGATGAAGCCGACCGTGAGGAAGGGCAGCACGTGGGAGATGGCGTCATAGGTGCCGCCGCCGACCCCGCCGATCTGCCAGGAACGGATCCCGTCGGCGATGTCGTTGCGCGGGAGCACGACGGCGCTGATGAACGAGGCCAGCGCGGCAGAGGTGGCGGCTCCGGCGAGGGCGAGTTTGAGCGGGGTCGGGCCGCCGCGGCCCATGGAGCCGATGACGTGCACGAACAGCGCGGTGATCCCGGCCCCGGCGATCCCCCACCAGATGTACTCGGTGGCGGTGGCCAGCCCGAAGAAGGCCACGCCGGTGACCACGGCGAGCGAGGCGCCCATGTTGACGCCCAGGATGCCGGGGTCGGCCAGGGGGTTGCGGGTGGCGCCCTGCATGACCGCGCCGGAGACCCCGAGGGCCGCACCGACGAGCACGGCGAGCAGGGTTCGGGGGATGCGTTTGGCGACCGCGGCCTCGTTGAATCCCTCGGTCGAACCGCCGAAGGCCGCCACGATGTCGGCCCACTCGACATCGCGGGAGCCGACGGAGACCGAGAGGAACATCAGGCCCAGCAGGACCGCGAGGGTCAGGAGCAGCCAGAGGGGGCGGCCCCGGCGCGGGGGCCGCACGGTGGCGGCCCCCGTCTGGGCGGAGGCGCTCTGTGTTGAGGCGTTCTGTGTGGAGGGGTGCTGCGCGGTCACTGTGCCCCGTCAGCGGCCCCGGCCAGGAGCGACAGGTAGTCGTCGAGGACCCAGGAGATCGACAGCGGGGTCGGGTTGGCGGCGGTGCCGAGCGGGCTGTCGCCGGGCAGGCTGACCACGGCCGAGTTCTCCACGGCGGGCATCTGGGCCAGCAGCGGGTCGTCCTCGAGGGCCTCGACCAGTTCGTCGCCGCCGTAGGTGACGATGATGTCGACGTCGTCGAAGGTGTCGGCTTGTTCGGCGCTGTGGGTGAGGGAGAACTGGTCGGTCTCGGCGGAGGCGTCGGCCACGCTCTCGGGGGTGGTCAAGCCGATGTCCTCGAAGAACAGCGCGCGGGTGTCGTGCGTGGTGTAGAAGCTGACCTCGCTGAGGTCGCTGGTGTCCACGTGGGTGAGGAACATGGCCGAGGTGCCCTCGATCTGGGGGTGTTCGGCGACCGCGTCGGCGATCTCGGCCTCCAGCTCGGCGATGAGCTCGGCGCCCTCGTCGGCCATGCCGAGGGCGGCACTGTTCAGCTCGATGGTGTCGCGCCAGGAGGTGCCCCAGGCGGTCTCGGGGTAGGCGACGACGGGGGCGATCTCGCTCAGGGTGTCGTAGTCCTCCTGGGTGAGCCCGGAGTAGGCGGCGAGGATGACGTCGGGCGCGGTGTCGGCGACCGCTTCGAAGTCGATGCCGTCGGTCTCGTCGAAGAGCACGGGGGTCTCGGCGTCCAGCTCCTGGAGCTTCTCCTCGACCCACGGGAGCACCCCGTCGTCGTTGTCGTCGCCGAAGTTGGCGGCGGCCATGCCGACCGGGACGACGCCCAGGGCCAGGGGGACCTCGTGGTTGGCCCAGTTGACCGTGGCGACCCGCTCGGGCGCGGAGTCGATGGTCGTCGTGCCGAGCGCGTGCTCGACGGTGACGGGGGTCCAGTCACCGGAGTTCGCGGAGCCCTCCTCGGCGGGGGAAGAAGAGCAGGCGGCGAGGGTGAGGGGGATCAGCGCGGCCGTGGCGATGCCGGCCAGCCTTGAAACGCGGGGCATGGTGTCCTTCCGGTGGTGTCCCTGTACACCCCCGAAAACCGGGAGTTAGGTTTGCCTAACCGAATTTAGGGCGCACTCAGTAGGTTCGCAATCGCGCGAAGAGGACACCCTTCCTCGCAAAACGGACACCACGCCAATGACAGGCCCGGCCACTGACCCGGCGATTACTGTGCGCGGAACCGCCCGGGGCTCATCCCGGTGACCCGCCGGAACACCGTGCCGAACGCGCTCGCCGAGTGGTAGCCGACCCGCTCGGCGACCTCCTCGATCTCCTCTCCCCCACACAGCAGCGTGATCGCGTGCTGCACGCGCGCGACGGCCAGCCACTGACTGAACCCGAGCCCGGTCTGCGCCCGGAAGGCCCGCGTGATGGTCCGGCCGCTCACGCCCAGCCGCGCCGCCCAGGCCACCAGGGTGGTGTCGTCGGCCGGGTCGGCGCGCACGGCGGACACGATCGGCGCCAGCAGCGAGGACTCGGGAATCTTCAGGAGGAGTTCGACCGGGGCGGGCGCCAGCAGGTCCAGCACCAGTGCCTCGGTCTTGGCGCGAGAGTCGGGGGCCAGATCCTCGGTGTTGAGCCGCTCCAGCAGCAGCCGCAGCAACGGGGTGACCTCCACCGCGACGGGGGTGTCCGCGATCGCCGGGACCGCGTGGATGCCGAACTGCGCGGCGTGGTGCCAGGTGCCTGCCGGGGTCCACCCGGAGTGGAGTGTTCCGGCCGGGATCCACAGGCCCACCGACGGGGTGATGGTCCAGACCCGCACCCCGATCCTGGCAGTGGACGCGCCGCGCTGGTTCCAGAGCAGCTCGTGCGTGGGGTGGGAGTGCTCCTCCCAGTAGGTGTCGCGGGCGATGACCTCGTCGGTTCCGTAGACCACGAACGGCACGTCGATCTCGCCCGCCGTGTAGAGGGGGAGCCTGCGGCTGTCGACCCTCTCCGTCCGTCCGCGGCGCTTGCCGCGCCCGGCTGCGGGGTTCGGCGCCATGTCTCGTATGACCACGTCACCAAGGTTATGCCCCGATGAGAACTCCCAGCGAGAGCAAGGGGAGCCCTGCCTTGTTTTCTGGCTCGGGAAGGTTTCCGGTGACACGGATAGCGGTGAGAGCATCCGGCGCTCTGGCGGTTCTGCTGATCGCAGGATGCGGAACAGCCCAGGACACGGAGAAGGGCCCCAGCGGCTCGGGCGACGGAACGTACCCGCTGACGGTGCGGACCGCCCACGGGGAGGTCACCGTCGAACAGGCGCCGGAGCTGGTGGTCGCGCTCGGCTTCGCCCCTGCCGAGGAACTCCTCGCTCTGGGCGTGGAGCCGGTCAGCGTGGCCGAGGCCCCCAACACCCTTGAACAGAGTGTGCCGTGGCTGGCCGAGGAGATCACCGAGCGACCAGCCCGCGTCACAGTGAGCGCTGGTCCCGGCGCAGGGGGTGGTCGTCGGGGATCTGGACCAGGACGATCCGCACCCCGTCGGGGTCGGCGATCCACGCCTCGACCAGCCCCCAGAACTCCGTCCGGGGCTCACGCAGCCCGGTGACCCCGGCCGCCGTCAACCGGGTGTACTCGGCTTCCACGTCGCGCACCTGCAGCCACAGGGCCAACGGCGCAACCCCGGACGGTTCGGCGGTCCCGGAGACCTCCAGCAGCCCGTTGCCCAGGAAGAACACCGTCCCGAGGGCCTCGGGGTCGCCGAACTCGCGGTGCACCGCCAGCCCCAGCACGTCCCGGTAGAAGTCACGACTGCGCTGAAGGTCGGTGGGCCGCAACAGCAGGCGGCTGCTCAGAACGTCCATATCCGGCATGGTCGCATCCCCCGATCCGCCTGGGAAGCGCACCGGCCCGCAGCCTCTTCGGCCGTCGGGCGGATCACACGGCCGCCGCCCTCCCCTGGTCCAGGGTGAGCAGGTGGTCCGCCCCTCGCGCCTCCTCGGCGAAGTGGGTGGCGTGCACGACCGTGACCCCCTCGGCCGCGATTGCGGCGATGGTCCGACCGATCCGCTCCCGGGCCTCGTGGTCCAGCCCGGCCGAGGGTTCGTCCAGGAGCAACAGGTCCGCCTCCTGGGCCAGCCCCTGGGCGATCAGGGCGCGCTGGCGCTGACCGCCGGAGAGCTCGCCGAGGCCGCGGTCGGCGAGGTCGGCGACCCCGGTCCGTTCCATGCAGCGGGCGACCACCGCCCGGTCGTGGCGGGTGAGCGGGCGCCACAGCCCCCGGTGCGCCCAGCGGCCCATGGCCACCGTGGCCCGCACGGTGAGCGGCAGGGTGTCGGGGACCGCGCTGCGCTGCACGACGAAGGCGGGGCGGGCCGCCCGGGCGCTTCGAGCGCCCCGGTCCGGTGTGACCTTTCCCCGTCTGAGCGGCACTGTGCCCGCCAGGACCCCGAGCAGCGTTGACTTTCCCGCACCGTTGGGCCCCACCAGGGCGGTCACCGCCCCCTCGGGGATCTCGGCGCTCACCCCCTTGAGGACGTCGGTCCTCCCATAGCCCGCGTACAGGTCGTCCAGCAGCACGTCGCGCCCCTCTGCTCTCCGGGTGTTCGGATACCGACCGTTCAGCCCGATTTGGAAACGATAATGGTTATCGTTATAGAGTGTCCCATCATGGAAGCACTGATCGAACCCTTCGGGGTCACCTTCGTACAGCGTGCGCTGTGGGCCGGGCTCCTGGTCTCGGCCATCTGCGCGATCGCGGGTACCTGGGTCGTCCTGCGGGGCATGGCCTTCCTCGGGGACGCGATGTCGCACGGCATGCTGCCCGGGGTGGCCCTGGCCGCCCTGCTCGGGCAGAGCCTGTTCCTGGGTGCTGCCCTGGCCGCGACGGCCATGGCAGCCGGGGTGACCGCGCTGAGCCGCTCACCCCGGCTGTCCCAGGACACGAGCATCGGCCTGCTGTTCGTGGGGATGCTCTCGGTGGGTGTGATTCTGGTTTCGCACTCGGCGTCCTTCGCCGTGGACCTCACCGCCTTCCTCTTCGGCGACGTCCTGGGCGTACGGGAGCGGGATCTGCTCCACCTGGGACTCTCCCTCGCGGTGGCGCTGGTGATCGCGGTCGCGGGTCACCGGGCCTTCGCCGCGCTGGCCTTCGACCCCCGCAAGGCGCACACCCTGGGCCTGGCCCCGCGACTGGCCCATTTCGCTCTGCTGGGCCTGGTCACCCTCGCTGTGGTCGCCTCGTTCCACGTGGTCGGCACCCTGCTGGTGTTCGGTCTGCTCATCGCGCCTCCAGCGGCGGCGCTGCTCTGGGCCAGGAGCATCCCCGCGATCATGGTCACCGCCGCCCTGCTGGGCGGCGCCGCGACCTACGTCGGCCTGCTCGTGTCCTGGCACTGGGGCACGGCGGCGGGCGCGACCATCGCGGCCTCGGCGGTGGCGTTCTTCTTCGTCTCCGCACTGACCGCCGGGCTGCGCTCGCGGCTGGCCGCGAGAGCGCGCCCCACCCCCTCGGAGGCCGCTGGCTCCCCTGAATCCACACCCCCGTCCACCACTCTGGAGAGGCAGGTGACGTCTTGAGTCGCCCCATGACCGCCCTGATCCCAGCGGCGCTGTTCCCCCTGCTCGTCTCCGGTTGTCTCGGCGGTTCCCCCGAGGCCGCTGGTGAGCCCGACGACGAACAGACCCCCCACGGCTACGTGGAGGGCGCGGAGGAGACCGCCGAACCGCAGTCCCGCCTGGTCCTCGCCGACACCGACACCGGGCAGGTGCACCTCCTGGACCTGATCACCGAGGAGGTCTCCGAACTCGGTGAGGTACCCGGGGTCGACGGCATCACGGGGGACGGCCGCTTCGCTTATCTGCATTCATCCGGTGATGGGACCACCAACGTCTTCGACAGTGGTGTGTGGACCGTGGACCACGGCGACCACAACCACTACTACCGAACCGGTTCCGCTCACGTGGGTTCCCTCGACCTCACGGCCTCCCCGTACGTGGTCACCGACACCGCCCTGACCTCGGTGAACGGAGGCGAAGGCGGGTCTTTGGTCCTGGAACGATCCGAACTGGAGGACGGTTCGGTCACCTCCGCTGACGCCCTGCCCGACGAGGGAGCCGCGGCCTACCCCTACAAGGGGGTCCTGGTCACCGTGGACAGCTCCGAGGGCACCGTCAGATCCACCGAGCGCGACGGTACGGCCGCGGAGTCACTCGGCGAGAGCTGCACCGACCCTGACAGCGCGGCCCTCACCCGGCGGGGCCTGGTGATCGGCTGCATGGAGGGCACCCTGCACGTCACCGAGCAGGACGACACCCTCGAAGCCGAGATCCTTCCCCACCCCGGGGAGGACCGCTCCGGAGCATTCCACCACCGCCCGGGGTCCGCGGTCCTGGCCACACTGCCCGCAGAGGACACCCTCTGGGTACTGGACCTGGCCGAGAGCGAGTGGCGGGAGTTCGAGCAGCCCGGCGCCGTGGCGGCGACAGCGGTCGGCGAGGAGGCCCCGGTCCTGGTCCTGACCGAGGACGGGACCCTGCGCTCCCTCGACCACGAGACCGGCGAGGAGGAAGCCTCCACCGCACTGCTCGACGTGGTCGACACCGAGCACCCGCCCACCATCCAGGCGGACGCCTCCCGCGCCTACGTCAGCGACCCCGAATCCGGGGTCGTCCACGAGATCGACTACAACGACGACCTTCGTGTGGCCCGCACCCTCGACCCGGGGATCGCGCCGCACCTGATGGTCGAGACCGGACGGTGACCGACTTGCACCCCCGAACCACCGCGACCGCACGCGCCCTCTCAGCCCTCGTGGCCACCGGCTTCGCCGTCACCCTCACCTCCTGCTCCGCCGAAGGCGAGGGCACCGGGATCGTGGTGACCACCAACATCCTCGGCGACATCACCGAACACATCGTCGGCGAACAGGTACCGGTCACCGTGCTGATGCCGCCCGACACCGACCCGCACTCCTTCGCGATCTCCGCCCGCGAGGCCGCGACCCTGGAGAACGCCGACCTGGTCGTACACAACGGCCTCGGCCTGGAAGAGGGGGTCGCGCACAACGTCACCGCGGCAGAGGAGGCCGAGGTGCCCACCCTGGAGGTCGGCGCGGGCATCGACCCCCTGCCGTACACGTCCGACGAGAGCGAGGGCGAACCCGACCCGCACTTCTGGACCGACCCGGAGCGGGTGCTGCTGGCCGTGGACCTGATCACGGAACACGTGATCGAGGCGGTCGACGGGGTCGACACCGACGCCGTGCGTGCCAACGCCGAGGCCTACGCGGCCGAGGTCGCCGAACTCGACACCTGGATGACCGAGGAGTTCGCCGCCCTGCCAGCCGAGAACCGCAGGCTCGTGACCAACCACCACGTCTTCGGATACCTCGCCGACCGCTACGACTTCGAGGTCATCGGCGCGGTGATCCCCAGCGGCACCACCCTGGCATCCCCCAGCACCTCCGACCTCAAGGAGCTATCGGACGCCGTGGCCGAAGCGGGTGTGTCGGCCGTCTTCGCCGACTCCTCACAGCCCGACCGCCTGGCCACCGTCATGGCGGAGGAGGCCGGTGTGGACATCGAGGTGATCCCCCTGCACTCCGAGTCCCTGAGCGCGGAGGGCGGAGGCGCAGAGACCTACCTCGAGATGATGCGCGCCAACACCGAAGCCATCACCGCCGGTCTGCGCAGCGATTGACTGCGCGGGGAGTGAGCCCGTCACCGGGCCGCTCCGCACCGCGTACCCCCCGTTTCCCCTTTCCCGCACACCATCCATCCCGGAGAGAACAAGCATGCGCACCAACCGAATCACCCGTGGGGCGGCCCTACCAGCCCTGCTGTCCGCCGGTCTCCTGCTGACCGCCTGCGGCACCGGATCCGACGGGGAGGAGGCCTCCGGAACCGACGAGGAGGGTTCCCCGGCAGAGGTTGTCGCCTCGGAGCCCGTGGTCACCACCTACGACGGCGGACTGTACGTCCTGGACGGCGAGACGCTCGAAGTGGTCGGGGACATCGAACTGGAGGGCTTCAACCGGATCAACCCCGGCGGGGACGAGCGGCATGTCTTCGTCTCCACCTCCGAGGGCTTCCAGGTCCTGGACGCCGCGGGAGCGGAACTGACCGACACCCTCTTCACCGCCGACACCCCCGGGCACGTCGTGCGGCACGACGACCGGACCGTCCTGTTCGCCGACGGGACCGGCGAGATCACCGCCTTCGACAGCGACGCCCTCGGCAACGGACTGCCCGAGGACCTCGACGTCTACACCGCCGAGGAGGCCCACCACGGTGTGGCGGTCGAACTGGCGAACGGCGAACTCCTCGTGACCCTCGGCGACGAGGAGGAGCGGGTCGGCGCCATCGTCCTGGACGAGAACCAGGAGGAGATCGCCCGCAGCGAGGACTGCCCGGGAGTGCACGGTGAGAGCGCCGCGCAGGGCGGAGCCATCGCGATCGGATGCCAGGACGGGGCCCTGATCTACCAGGACGGCGCGTTCACCAAGGTGGACGCCGAGGACGACTACGGCCGGATCGGCAACCAGGCCGGTTCCGACCAATCGCCGATCATCCTGGGCGACTACAAGACCGACCCGGACGCCGAACTGGAGCGCCCCGAGCGCATCGCACTGATCGACACCACCGACGCCAGCCTGGAGCTGGTCGACCTGCCCTCCAGCTACACCTTCCGTTCCCTGGGCCGCGGCCCGGACGGCGAGGCCCTGGTCCTGGGTACCGACGGTGCCCTGCACATCATCGACCCCGAGACGGGCGAGCTCACCGACAGCATCGAGCTGATGGACGAGTGGGAGGAGCCCCTGGAGTGGCAGGACCCCCGTCCCACCCTCTTCGTCCGAGGCGGCACCGCCTACGTGAGCGACCCGGCCACCCAGCAGATCCACGCGGTCGACCTGGGCACCGGTGAGGTGACCGGCTCGGTGAAGCTGGACGAGACCCCCAACGAGCTGAGCGGCGTCACCCACTAGGGCATCGGACGCGACAGCCCCCGGGCCGCCTGAGTACCTGCTCTTCTCTGAGCGCCGGTACCCAGGCGGCCCATTCGCGGTAGGGCCAGCACGGACGCGAGCGAGCCGGTGCATTGTCCGACGGAAATGTGACCCTCGACAAAGACGCGAAGCAGGACCCCGGAAAGGGAAAAACCCACCACATCCAAAAAATCCAACTGTGGCTACCGGACGCCTTTTCACACCCGCGCCGCGAACGGAATCCACACCCCGGGCAAAGTAGGGATCCAGTGAAACCCGACTTCCTCGAAAGGGTGTTCATGACCACGGACCTGACGGACCGGGAGCCGCCCCGGAGTGACCAGGCCTGTCCGATCAGTCCCGTGGTGGACCTGGTTTTCAGCCGCTGGACCACCCCGGTCCTGTGGACCCTGCACACCCACGGGCGCCAGCGCTTCGTCGAGTTGCAGCGGCACATCGGCACCATCTCACCGAAGGTACTGACCCAGCGGCTCCGGCAGATGGAGCGGGACGGGTTGGTCCGCCGCACCTACCACGCCGAGGTCCCGCCCCAGGTGGAGTACGAGATCACCGAGCTCGGCAGCAGCCTCTCCCCGCTCTTCGCCACACTGGCGCAGTGGTCCGCCAGCCACCCGGACGAGGTGGAGCGGGCCCGCAGGCAATACGACACCCAGGGCTCCCCACCGACCCGCACCTGAACCCGCGGGCCCGCCCCACACGTCGTCGGCCGCACACGCTGCGATTTCCCAGACCGCCTTCCACTCGCCGTCCGCGACGTCCCGAGCGAAGCGCGGGACGCTGGCGAAGGAACCACCGCGACCGATCACCGCCACCCTGCGCAGCACCGCCACGACGTGGTTGCGCAGGTCCCGCACGCTGTACTCGGGGCAGGGGGTCGGGGCGTCGTACTGATCAGAGCGCACCCCGGCGACGACCTGCCCGGCCAGTTCGACGGCTCTGCTGAGCCCTTCCTGCGGCTCCAGGGCCCGCGCCTCGGGCTTCTTGCGGTCACCGTTGACAACGGTCATGGACCACTCCCGCTGAAAAAGAAGAGAAGGCGAATTTCGAAAACACGTATCCGCCATGGCCCGAGAAACGTAACATCGGGGGTTATTAGTTACCTAGGAGAAAGCGACGTACCCCGTGGAAAGCAATTCCGGCAAGGTCAGGGGCAGGGCGTGGGGGCGGGCCCCGTGGAGTCACGGATGACCAAGTGGGCGGGGAGCACCACCCGCTGCGGCGCGGGGTGGGCGGTGGACAGCGACCCCTTCCGCAGCAGGAGCTCCACGGCCACCCGGCCAGCCTCGTCCTCCGGTCCGGCGAGGGTGGTCAGGGCGGGCACGCACAGGTCGGCGCCGAAGATGTCGTCGTAGCCGACCACGCTGACCTGCCCGGGCACCGAAACTCCGCGTTCGGCGAGCCTGCGCAGGACACCGATGGCGAGCAGGTCGTTGTGGGCGATCAGTGCGGTCGCACCGGAGACCAGGGCCGCGTCAGCGGCCGCACCGCCCCCGCTGACCTTGGGCGGGAACGGACCGAGCCGGGTGACCGCGACCCCGCGCCGCTCCGCCGCGGCCCTGAGCGCCTTCCAGCGTTCGCTGGCCAGCCAGGACTGGTGCGGGCCGGAGAGGTAGACGATCGAGCGGTGGCCCAGTGAGGCCAGGTGTTCGACGATCTGCCAGCTCCCGGGGCCGCTGTCCACCACCACACCGGGCAGGCCGTCGACCTCGCGGTTGACCAGCGCCAGGTTGTGCCCCTGGGCGATCGCGACCGTGGTCTCGTCACTCATCCGGCTGGCGGCCAGCACGAAGCCGTCCACCGAGTGGTCCAGCCGTTCGATCTGGTTGCGTTCGTTGGCCGCCGACTCCTCGGTGTTGCCGAGGATGAAGGTGACACCCGCTTCACTGGCGCGCCGCTCCGCCCCGCGGATGGTGCCGAAGAAATGCGGGTTGGTGATGTCGGAGACCAGCAGGGCGATGGTCGCCTTGTGTCCGGACTGCAGGGCCGTGGCCAGGGGGTTGGGCCGGTAGCCGAGCCGTTCGGCGACCCGGAGCACGTGTTCGCGGGTGGTCGCGTTCACCCGGCGGGGGTTGCTGAAGGTGCGGGACACGGTAGAGGCGGCGACCCCGGCCTCGACGGCGACATCGTAGATGGTCGTGCGCTTGGGAGTGTTCATCTCGCCCCCTTCCTACCGGTTTGTGGCAACTTTTGGCAATCGCTTGCCACCGCTGTGAACGGAAACCTAGAGTTCACGAAAGTTTGACGCACGTCACACCCTCGGCCGCTGATCAGCGAAAAGCCGTGTTCTCCCGACTGGAGCCGACTGGGATGAGCCAATCCCCCGAAACAAACGACACCGGTCCGCCGCACCCCAGACCGGCGGTGGTCCGGTGGCTGGAAACCGCCGAACTCGTCACCGGCGCCCTACTGCTGACGGTGATCTTCGCGCTGATGCTCATCCAGGCCACCCAGCGCCACCTACCGGTCTCCGGCTGGGTCTGGACCGGCGAGCTCGCCAGGTTCGGGCTGGTTTGGCTGACCTTCTCCCTGGCCGGCTACCTGGTCGGCAAGGACGAGCACATCACCCTGAAACTGGTCGATCACGTGGCCGGAGGCCGCGTTCTGCGCGCCGTCTGGATCCTGGCCAACCTCGTCATCGCGGCGGTGGCGGTCGGCTTCGTGTTCGAGGCCGCCGAACTCGTCTTCGGTGGTTCCCCGCAGACCACACCCGCCATGAACATCCCCCTGTCCTGGACCTACGTCATCCCCATGGTCGGGCTGAGCCTGGCCGCGCTCCGGGCCCTGGCCAACACCCTCCTGCCCGCGCCTCCCCGCATCGAGTCCATCCCCGAGGAGCGTGCTGAATGAGCGCAGCGCTGGTCATCACCGGCATTCTCGTCCTCATGCTGCTGCGCGTCCCCGTGGCGTTCGCGATCCTCGGACCGACCCTGCTGTACATGGTCGTGACCGACCAGTCCACCGGACTGAGCCTGCGCACCGCGGCACAGGAGGTCAACAGCTTCCCCCTGCTCGCCGTGCCGCTGTTCATCCTGCTCGGGGTGGTCGCCAACCACACGGGCATCGCGGACCGCATCTTCGCCTTCGCCCAGGTGCTGTTCGGCAGGGTCCGCGCGAGCCTGGGTTACGTGAACATCGGCGTCAGCGTCGGTTTCTCGTGGATCAGCGGCACCGCCCTGGCCGACGTCGCCGGTATGGGCAAGATGGTCGTCCCGGCCATGACGAGCCGGGGCTACCCGCGCCGTTTCGCCCTCGGCCTGACCGCCTCCTCCAGCCTGGTCAGCCCGGTGATGCCGCCGAGTATCCCCGCGATCATCTACGCCTCGGTGGCCGCGGTCTCCACCGCGGCGCTGTTCGCCGCGGCAGTGGTCCCGGCCATCCTCATCGCGGGCGGCCTCGCGCTCTACGTCTTCATCTGGAGCCGCAGGCAGCCCCAGTTGTCGGGACGCCGCTCACGACCCGGCGAGTTCCGCACCGCCGCACTGCGCGTCATCGGCCCGCTCGGTGCGCCGGTCCTCCTCCTCGGAGGCATCCTCAGCGGGCTGTTCACTCCGACCGAGGCGGCCGCCGTCGGTGTCGCCTACATCCTCGCTCTCGGTTTCTGCTACCGCCGCCTCACCCTGCGCTCCCTGTGGTCCATCACGGTCGAGACCGCGACCACCGCGGCGTCGATCACGCTGATCCTCGCCGCCTCGGGACTGCTGGGCTGGGTCCTGGCCCGCGAACGGGTGCCGCAGGACATCGCCTCGTTCCTGCTCGGCTTCACGGACAACACCGTGGTGTTCCTCCTGCTGGTGAGCGTGGCGCTCATTCTCATCGGGACCATCCTGGAACCCATCGCAGCGCTGGTCATCACCGTTCCGGTCCTGCTCCCGATCGCCGTGCAGTTCGGCGTCGACCCGGTCCACTTCGGTGTGCTCAGCATCGTGAACCTCATGATCGGGCTTCTCACACCTCCCCTCGGCGGCGTGCTCTTCGTGCTCGGATCGGCGACCCGCACACCGATGCACGAGGTGTTCCGCGGCACGGCGCCGTTCCTGATCCCGCTCCTGGCGGTGCTCATGCTGCTCACCTTCGTCCCCGACCTCGTCCTCTTCCTGCCCCGATACCTGGGCCTGTAGGGGCGCTGCCCGCCCCGACCGCCTACGCGCACCAGCTCCCCAAGGAAGGTTTCGCCATGAACACCGGAATCCGTTTCGCCGCACTCGTACCCGCCGCAGCGCTCCTGCTCACCGCCTGCGGTTCGGGCGACGACAGCGACGGGCCCACTCTGACCTTCTCCAACAGCTACACCGACGAGCACCCGCACACCCGCTGCGGTATCGAACTCGTGGCCGAACGGGTCGCGGACTCCGACGCCGGTTTCAGCATCGACACCTTCCCCGGCAGCCAGCTCGGGGACAACACCGAGACCTTCGCGTCGGTGATGTCCGGCGACATCGACATGGACGTGCAGGGCTCGGCTGCGCTGGGGTCGGCCTACGAGCCGATCGGGGTCTTCGACGCCGCCTACGCGTTCGACGACGCCGACCACATGTTCTCCTTCTTCGACTCGGAGGCCTCCGATGACCTGAAGCAGGGGTTCGAGGAGGCCACCGGCGCGAAGATCCTCGACGTCTGGTACTTCGGCGACCGCCACTTCACCGCCAACCAGCCGATCCGGACCCCCGACGACCTGTCCGGCCTGCGTATGCGCTTCCCCGACTCCCCCATCTACCTCGCCAACGCCGAGGCGATGGGCGCGAGCCCCACGACGGTCGCCTTCGAGGAGGTCTACATGGCCCTCCAGCAGGGGACCGTCGACGGCCAGGAGAACCCGATCGCGACCATCGACGCCGACAACTTCAACGAGGTCCAGTCGCACGTGAGCCTCTCGGGGCACCAGATCGGCTCACAGATGATCGTCGTCTCCGGCCAGACCTGGGAGCAGCTCTCCGAAGAGCAGCAAGAGGTGCTCCAGGAGGCGGTGACCGAGGTCCGCGAGGAGAACCGCGCCTGCATCGAGGAGGCGGAGGCGGAGATCCTCGCCGAGTGGGAGTCCTCCGGCGCCATGGAGGTGGTCGACGACGTGAACGTGGACACCTTCCGCGACCAGGTGCACGAGCACTTCCTCTCCACCCTCGACGGTACGGAGCTGGAGCTCTACGAAGCCTTCCGCAACGTCGGATAGTGACCGCCGGGACGGCGGCCGACCGCCGCCGTCCCCTCCCCAGGCGCGAAACGGGCCGCCCGCGAACCGGGCCGCCCACACGAGAAGAACCGGAGTTCGAACGACATGCGGCGATCCATCGCCACGGTTTCCCTCAGCGGAACCCTGGAAGAGAAACTGAGCGCGGCCGCCAAGGTCGGCTTCGACGGCGTGGAGATCTTCGAGAACGACCTCATCGCCTCGCCCCTGGCCCCGCGCGAGATCCGCGCCCTGGCCGGGGAACTCGGGCTGAGCATCGACCTCTTCCAGCCCTTCAGGGACTTCGAGGGAGTGGATGACACACGCCTGGCCGCCAACCTGCGCCGCGCCGAGGCCAAGTTCGCGCTCATGACCGAGCTCGGTGTGGACACCCTCTTGGTCTGCTCCAACGCGACCGCGTCGGCGATCGACGACGACGCCCGGTCCGCCGCACAGCTGCGCGCGCTGGCAGAGACCGCCGAACCCTACGGGGTGCGCATCGCCTACGAGGCCCTGGCGTGGGGACGCCACGTGTCGACCTACGGGCACTCGTGGCGCATCACCGAGGCGGCCGACCACCCCTCCCTCGGTGTGTGCCTGGACAGCTTCCACATCCTGTCCAGGGGAGACGACCCCTCGGGCATCCGGGACATCCCGGCGGAGAAGATCCTCTTCCTCCAGCTGGCCGACGCGCCACGGATGGACATGGACGTCCTCCAGTGGAGCCGCCACCACCGCTGCTTCCCCGGGCAGGGGGGCTTCGACCTGACCGCGTTCACCGAACACGTGATCGCCGCGGGTTACCGGGGCCCGCTGTCACTGGAGGTGTTCAACGACGTCTTCCGCGCCGCCGACCCCGACCGGACCGCCGCGGACGCCCTGCGTTCGCTGTCCGCGCTGGAGGATGCGGTGGCGCGTGCGCGCACGACCTCCGAACGGGGCCGGGGCGCGGCGGAAACGGATGCCCCGGTTCACCTGAACCGGCTTCCGGACCTCGTACCGCCCGAAGGCCTGGGGTTCGTGGAGGTCGCCGCCGCCGAACCGGCCGCCAAGCGCACCCGCTCCGTCCTGTCCGCCCTGGGGTTCGCGCACACCCGTGACCACCGCTCCAAGCCCGTGGAGCTGTGGGAGCACGGGCGTACCAGGGTCCTGCTCAACTCGGCCGACCCCAGGCTCGGTCACACCTGGATCGGCGACGCCGCCGTGACCGCGTTCGGGGTCGACGTCACCGACCCCGAGCAGGTGGCCGCCCGGGCGGAACAGCTCTCGGCCCCGGCGCTGTCCCGCCGCCGCGACCCCTCGGAGGCCCGACTGCGGGCGGTCGCCGCCCCCGACGGCACCGCCGTGTTCCTGTGCCCGACCGGCCCGGCCGGGGAAGCTGGAGAAACCGGACAAGCCGGGGAAGCGGACTGGACCCGGGACTTCTCCGCGCCCGCGATCGACCACCTCCGCGAGGGGACACCGACCCCGATCACCGGCATCGACCACCTCGGGCTGCACCAGCCCTTCGACCACTTCGACGAGGCCTCCCTGTTCTACCAGGCCCTGTTCGGCCTCTCGCCGTCCGAGAACACCGACCTCGCCTCTCCGGACGGTCTGGTGCGCAGCCGTGTGCTCACCCGGCCGGGCCCGGTGCCGGGGCCGCGGATCGCGCTGAACGTGTCCGTCCTGGGCCGCGGCCCGCAGGCGGACGCCGCCGGTGGCGCCCAGCACATCGCTCTGGCCTGCGACGACATCGTTGCGGTGGCCCGTGCGATGGTAGCCGCGGGCGAGCCGCCGCTCGGTGTCCCCGACAACTACTACGACGACCTGGCCGCCAGGACCGACCTGTCCCCGGCCCGGTGTGAGCTCATGCGCGGTCTGGGCATCCTGTACGACCGCGACGGCGACGGCGAGTTCCTGCACCTCTACTCGCCGCTGTTGGACGGGCGGCTGTTCTTCGAGGTCGTGCAGCGGGTCAACGGCTACGAGGGCTACGGTGCGGTCAACACCCACGTGCGGATGGCCGCGCACCGCTCGGGGCGCGGTTCGGAGCTCAGCGTATGAACGGCCGGACGAGGAACCGCGGAACTGTTCGCGCGGAGACCGGTATGCCGGACGCGACCTCCTACCTGGTGGGACTGATCGGTTCGGGCATCGGCCCCTCCCTGACCCCGACCATGCACGAGACCGAGGCCGCCGAGCTCGGGCACCGGCTGGTCTACCGCAGGATCGACCTGGACACCTGGGACCTGCCGCCGTCTGCCGTGGGTGAACTGGTGCGCTCGGCCCCGCGTTACGGGTTCGACGGGCTGAACATCACGCACCCCTGCAAGCAGCTGGTGCTGCCCCACCTGGACGACCTCACCCCCGACGCGGCGGCGCTGGGAGCGGTGAACACCGTGGTGTTCGACGGCGACCGGGCGGTCGGGCACAACACGGACTGGTCGGCCTTCGCCCGGTCCCTGGAGTTCGGGCTGCCCGCTGTCAGCAGGGAGACCGTGGTCCTGCTGGGCGCGGGCGGAGCGGGTTCGGCGGTGGCGCACGCCCTGATGACCTCGGGGGTGCGTGAGCTCGCGGTCGTGGACACCGACGCCGAGCGGGCCACCGGCCTCGCCGTCGACCTCGGGGAACGCTTCCCCGGTCGCCGCTGCCGGGCGGCTTCCCCCGGGGAGGTCGGCGTGCTCCTGGCCGACGCGGACGGGCTGGTGAACGCGACTCCGATCGGGATGGCCCACCACCCCGGCCTGCCGGTCGCGGCCGAGCACCTGCGGCCGTCCCTGTGGGTGGCCGACGTCGTCTACCGGCCGCTGCGCACGGCGCTGCTCGCCGAGGCCGAACGGATCGGCTGCGCGGCCCTGGACGGCGGCGGCATGGCAGTGTTCCAGGCGGCGCAGGCGTTCGAGCTGATCACGGGGCTGGTGCCGGACCACGAGCGCATGCAGGCGCACTTCGCGGCCGCCGCCGGGGCCTGACACCGCCGGGGCCTGGGGCGGGGCCGGAGCGTAACCTCGTGTCTGTCCCCGCCTCCGCGTCCTTGGTGACAGGCCCTTGGAAAGGAGCCCCGTGCTCCCTCTCGTCAGCGCGCCCAACGACCGCCCCGCACTGTGTTTCCCGAACCCAGGCTTCCCGACCCCCGGTCCCGGTGACCGCGTCCTCACCTACCGGGAGCTCTCCGAAGCCGCCTCGCGGTTGGCCGCGGAGCTCCCGGTGGGCGGGAGGGTGGCGGTGTGGGCTACCTCCGCCCCCGAAACCTGTGTCGCGGTGACCGCCGCGGTCCTGGCCGGGGTCGCGGTCGTACCGCTGAACCCGCGCTCCGGCGAGCGGGAACTGCGGCACGTGGTCGACGACAGCACCCCCGATCTCCTGCTCTGCTCTCCCGGCACCGAGCTGCCCGAGGTCCTGGTCGTGTTGCCCCGTCTGGAGGTGGACGCCTCCCCCGCCCCGGGCACTCCCCCGTTCGTGCGCGAGGTGGACGACGAGGAGATCGCCCTGGTCGTCTACACCTCGGGCACCACCGGCCCGCCCAAGGGCGTGCTGCTCTCCCGCCGCGCGGTGGCGGCCAACCTGGACTCCCTCGCCCGGACCTGGGGGTGGACCGGCCAGGACGTCCTGGTGCACGCCCTGCCCCTGTTCCACGTGCACGGCCTGGTCCTGGGCGTACTGGGACCGCTGCGCCTGGGCGGGTACCTGCGCCACCTGGGCAGGTTCGACACCGGGGCGCTCACCCGGGCGCTGGCGGCGGGCGGCACCGTGCTCTTCGGGGTGCCCACCATGTACCACCGCCTCGCGGAGGCCGTGGGCGAGGACCCCGCACTGGTGAGGGAACTCTCCGGGGCCCGACTGCTCGTCTCCGGTTCGGCCGCCCTGCCACTGCCCGACCACGGGAAACTGACCGCCGCGACCGGACAGCGGGTGGTCGAGCGCTACGGGATGACCGAGACCCTCATGAACACCAGCGTCCGCCCCGGTGACCAGGCGGGCCCCGGAACCGTGGGTACCCCGCTCGACGGAGTGGAACTACGCATGGTCGACGACCACGGCCAACCCATGGAACCGGACGCCCCGGGTGAGATCGGCGAGGTCCAGGTACGCGGCCCCAACCTGTTCAGTGGCTACCTCAACCGCCCCGAGGCCACCGCCGAGGCGATGGCCGACGGCTGGTTCCGCACCGGTGACATGGCCGTGCTGGACACTGAGGGGCGGGTACGCCTGGTCGGCCGCCGCAGCACCGACCTCATCAAGAGCGGCGGCTACAAGATCGGTGCCGGGGAGATCGAGAACACGCTCCTGGCCCATCCGGGCGTGGCCGAGGCCGCCGTCACCGGAGAACCCGACCCCGACCTGGGCGAGCGCGTGGTCGCCTGGATCGTGCCGACCGGCCCGGCCGCGCCGACCCTGGCCGAACTCGCGGACCTGGTCGCTGCCCAGCTGGCCCCGCACAAGCGCCCCCGCCGCCTGCGCTTGGTGGAGTCCCTGCCCCGCAACGACATGGGCAAGATCCTCAAACGGGAGCTCGGCGGCTGAGGCTCCGGTCCGCTGATCCTTCGAACCGCGGGGCCCCAGCACCGCAGGTCACAGTTCCGCGTCGGGCCCGAACCAGGCTTCGACGATGCGGTCGTAGGTGCCGTCGTTCAGGGCCGTGTTCAGCCACTGGTCGACGTAGTGCTTGAACACGTCGTCGCCCCGGGGCAGCATGAACGCCTTCTCGAAGTAGTCGAAGGGCTCCCCGGGGTTGACCGCGCACAGCTCCTCGTACTCGTTGGCCGCCCACAGCACCTCGGAGGCGTCGGTGGTCATCACGTCGGCGTTGCCCGCGACGATCTCGTCGAAGATGGTGTTGTTGTCGTGGCGGATGAGCTCGCCGTCCGGGTAGTGTTCCTCGGCGAAGATCTCGTTGGTGCCGCCGCTGGGCACGATCGAGCGGACACCCGGCTGGTTGATCTGCTCGATGGTGCGGTAGTCGTCGACGTTCTCGCAGCGGGTCATCGGGGTCTTGCCGTCCTCCATGAGCGGGGCGGAGAAGTACACCGTCTCGGCGCGGGCGGTGCTGACCGAGATCCCGCCCACGGCGATGTCGCAGTGGGCGAGGAAGTCGTCCACGAGGTCGTTCCAGCTGGTCTGGGTCCACTCGATCCCCACCTTGAGCTCCTCGGCGAGGTCGCGGGCCATGTCCACGTCGATACCGGTGAAGCCGTCGTCCCCCGGGTCGAGGTAGGCGGTCTCGTCAGCGTCGGGGGCGAGGTAGGTGAAGGGCCGGTAGTCGCCGGTGGTGCACACGTTGAGCGCACCCCGGACGAGGACCGCGTCGAGTCTGCTCTGTCCCCCGAGGTGGGGACCGGGCTCCTCGCCGGTCTCCCGCGCCGAACAGCCGGCGGCAAGGAGCACGGTCAACGAGGCGGCGAGGACGAGATGCGGCTTGGCCGGCGCTACGGGCACGTGGGGCTTCCAGCTTCTACTCGGGGCGAGTGACCTGGGTCAGGCTAGTCAACCCGGCGGCGGGGCGATCCGGCCGGGTTCCGCCCCCCGTTCGTACTGCTGGCGCAGTATGTCCTGGTCCACCGGGCTCATCTGGTCGTAACCCGGGTGCTGCTGGACCCGGCGGTCCAGTTCGTTTTCGTGAGCCATCCGTGCGGCTCCCCAGGAGACCACGGCCACCAGCGTGACGGACCCGACCATGATCAGGGCCATCGCCCCGATCGGGTACGACTCCAGGTGGAACCGGAAGAGAACCAGCCCGAACGCGACGGCCAGGGTGTAGATACAGACCCAGGCTACGGCCGCCACATTGGAACCCTCCCACCGCAGGGCACCCGCGCTCAGTGTGTGGAAAAAGCCCAACAGCGCGGCCGACACCAGCAGCACGGTCGCTGCTCTGGGCCCCGGAAAGCCGGTCGACCTCAGGTGACGGTGGAGGAGCACGAACACCAGCACGAGAGCCAGGATCAGTGGGATTCCGAAGAGCAGCGGAAAGAACACGTAGCTGACCTGGAACACGAACACGAAGAGCGCGCCGAACCCGAAAAGCAGTTGTCCGCCGTAGACCAGGAGGACAGGGTAGAGGATCGCCTGGAGAATGATCGCCACCACGGCGGACCAGGGGAGGGGCGGTTCCTCCCCAGCGGAGCTGTCCTCGCGCGGAGGGCGGTCGTTGGAGCCAGGGGGTGGAGAGGACAAACGCGCTGCTCCGATCTGGTGGGGGCCAGTCCGGGGTCCGGTCGGCGGGGCTCCGGCACCGCTGGGCCGACACCCGGTTCCCTCCGACTCCAGCATTCGGCGGTCACGGCCCGGTGACCCGGTCCGCTCGATTCCATCAAATCCAGAACAGCGAAGAGCGAACATGAAACGAAGCGCTGACACCGTCAAGAACTGGTCAGAAATCATTCTCGACCAGCTCGGGAATCCGCGGGTTTTCGCGCTCAACGCCGATGAGGTCGACGATGTCAACGCGCTGATCTTCGACAGTGGCACCGTTCCCGGATCGACCCTTCGCACGCTCTCCGAAAAAGCACCGGAAGACATCCGGTCCGGCGTGCTGACCTTTGTTTCCCTGCACCCCAGCGGCTCCGGCTCCGGGGTCCGCCTTCCTGACTCCCTGCCTGAACACCAGGTCGTCCTCATGCTCGCCGAGCAGCTTCAGGAAGAAGTATGGGAAAGCACCGGGGGTCAACCCGTGCCCGCGTGCCCGGGCCACCAGCATCCCGCGAAAGCCGGCTCGGTGAACGAGGTCCCCTCCTGGGTGTGCCCACGGGACGGAAACGTCCTGCGACCCATCCTCCCGGCGGGCTCTCCCGAATGACAAGGCCGGCGCGGCGCGCGGGCAACCCTTGCCCTCGACACCGAACCTAGGCATATGAGGAAGAAACCTAGGAGCATTAGGATCGCTATGCCGCGTGTGGGACTCACCCGGGACGCTCTGGTGTCCGCCGCCGCCGACGTCGCCGACGAGATCGGGTTCGACCGGCTGACCCTCGCCGTGCTCGCACAGCGCTTCGGTGTCCGGGACGCCAGTCTGTACACGCACGTCCGGGGCCTGCCCGACCTCCTGGAGAGCGTCGCCCTGCTAGCACACGACGAATGGGCGGACACCCTGTGGCAGGCGGTGGCCGGACGGTCCGGCCACACCGCGCTGCGGGCGTTCGCCGACGCCTACCGCGCGTTCGCGACCGGGTATCCGGGCCGCTACTCCGCCACCCGGTACCCGGTGCCGCCCGAGCGGCTCGCCGAGTCCACCGGGATACCGCGCATCATCGAAGCCTGCTACGCGCTGCTGCGCGGCTACGACCTCGCCGGAGAGGACGCCACCGACGCGGTCCGGCTTCTACGCAGCACCTGCCACGGCTTCAGCGACCTGGAGGCGGTCGGGGGATTCACCGCCGACCGCGACCTGGACGCCTCGTGGCAGCGTGCGATCGACGCGCTCCACCACACCCTGACCCACTGGTCGAAGACCTGAACCCGAACAGGAGCAACCCATTCCCTCCAGCACTCTCACGCTGAACCTGAACGACGTCACCGTGGACTACGACCGCCGCGGCGACGGTCCCCCGCTACTGCTCGTCCCCGGCGGGGTCGGGCACGGCGGCATGCTCGACCCGCTCGCCGCGCACCTGGCCGACCGCTTCGACGTCGTCACCATGTCCAGTCGCGTGGCCTCGGCGAAGCAGCCCGAGACCTTGGGCGACCAGCGGCCCGGAGACCACGCCGAGGACGTGCTCGGACTGATCGACCACCTCTTCGCGGAACCGCCGATCGTGTTCGGCTTCAGCTCCGGGGCCGTCACCGCCCTCGAACTGCTGGCCCAGCGGCCCGACCGCGTCTGTCTGGCCGTGGTCCACGAGCCGCCGCTGGTCAATCTGCTGCCGGACGCCGCACGCCACCGCGCCGCACTGGAATCGGTCCGCGCCGCCGCCCGAGACCGGGGCCTGGAGGAAGCCCGGGAGCTCATGACCACCGCCGTGACCTCACCCGGACCCGACCCGGCCCGCGAGAGCGACCTTCCCCGACTCCAACGCGTCGGGGCCTGGAGCGACGGTTACGCCGGTACCGGGCCCGAACCGCTCGGCCCCGAACTGGCAGAACTCTTCGTCCGGCTCGGTGAGCTCCAGGGGATCATGCTGGAACACATCATGCTCCCGTTCACCACCCACGAACCCGGCCTCTCCGTGCTCGCCGCGCACAGCGGTCAGCTCGTCCCCGTGGCCGGCGTCGACTCACCCGGCCAGCTCCCGTACCGGACCGCGGCCGCCCTGGCCGCGCGGCTCGGTCTGCCGCTGACCGAACTCCCCGGCGGCCACCTCGGCCCGGTCGAACGCCCCGCGCAGTTCGCGGACGCGCTCAAGGACCTCCTCGGCACCCGCTGACTCCTCGAAACACGGTGTCCGACCGGGCCCTGAGCCAGCCCCCGACTCACCCGCAGTCCGCGTCGGCGAGCCACGCGCGCGCGTCCTCGTCGGCCGCGTCCGTGGAGTGGTCGGGCCGGATGGGCTCCTCGTTCAGGTTCACGCCGTCGCGGTCGACGTAGACGCCGCTGGTGAGGACCAGCTCGGCGCCGTCGTAAAGGGTGTGCACGGAGTTGCCCGAGGTGTATCCGGCGCTGTCCTCGCCGAAGGATTCCACCGAGTCCAGCCCGCGGAAGACCGTGAGGACCGCCTCGCCGCTCGAGGCGGTCCGTTCGCTCTGGAGCAGGGCGATCGGCTGATCGGTGATCTTGGGTGTCTCCTCGACGCTGATGACACTGTTGCCGTTCATGCCGACCCCGTCGTCCTGCACGGTCACGCCCATCTCGGTACCGGCGGCCATCCGGAACTGCATCGCGGCCCCGTTCGGCAGCAGCGACGAGAGCCCCGACAGCATCGGGTACATGTTGCCGCCGGTGTTCTCACGCAGGTCGATGATCCACCCGCACACCTCCGGAGCGGCTGCGGCGATGTCCGCGGCCGCCTCGTCGGCGTACCGCTGCTGGAGTTCCCCGGACACGCTGCCGAGCTCGGGCACCACCACGGTCGCGACCCCACCGTCCACCGTGACCGTCGGAGCCCGGAATTCGGAGGTCGACTCACCGACCCGGTCCGCGGCCTCCCCCGGGGTCAGGAAGAACGTGTGGCTACCACCCGCCGCGTCCGCGGCCTCGGCCAGGACGCCGTGGAGGTCGGCGTAGCTGTCGGCGCCCTCGGCGGCCTCCAGCACCCCTTCCCGCGCGGCCTCCCACTCCGCTCCGTCCGCGTAGTAGCCCCGCTCCATCAGTTCGAGGGCCACGTCCGCGTACCGCTGCGGCGAGGGCGGGAACAGGTAGACGCCGAACTGCGGACCGTACGTGTGGACCAGCCAGACTCCGCCTCCGCCCAGCAGGAGCACCACGATCGCGATGGCCGCCAGGACCCGGCGCCACAGCTTCTTCCGGGGGTTGACAGGGCTTTCCGCACGAACGGAATCGGGCGTTTCACCCTCATTGAGCGTCTTCATGGGGGGAGCGTAATGAGGAGTGTGCGGGGTCTGACACCCTCGAAAGTTATGTGTTCAGGGGTCCGTTCGCCACCAAAGTGAGCCGTTTCCAACCCGGGTGAACCGGGTCGTCTACTGCGGGCCCCGCCCGCACGACCCGGCGCGGTCCACGGCACCAGGACAACGCGGACCCACGGCGTTATCGACGCCCTGACCCAGGCTGGCACGACCTGGTCAAGTCCGCCCCACGCCGCACCCCGCCGTCGCCGACTGAATGGCTCTGCCCCGGGACGGGCGGCGGGCGGCCAAGGAGGGCTGGGCGCGGTCAGGCGACGGCGTCCACGAGATCGGTCAGGTCCGCCTCGGTAGCCCCGGCACGCAGCTGTACGTCGAAGGTGTAGCCCTCATCGCAGAACACCAGGTCAAGGTCTGCCGGGGCCAGCTCCCGGAAGGCGATCGCCAACCAGACAGCGTCTTCTTGCCAGACGTCCATGTACAGGCAGGTGCCGCCCTGGTGCAGATACGCCTCACCCGGGCCGTGCTCCGTCTCGAACTCCCACAGGAGACTGCGCACTTCGCTGTGATGAGTCGAGTCGATCCCGACCTCCGGCCACCGAGCGGAGACGGCCTCCGTCAGCGACTTCCGGTCGACACGCCATCCGCCCGTATCACCCTCGACAAACACCAGGAACGTCATGACCAGGGTCTACCAACCACCCCTGACAAGGCGCCGGTTGGCGTCAGCCCGAAGTGGGAATGGGCTCAGTCAACCCCCGCGCGACGGGTGAGCCATCCGATCAGGTCGTCGGTGACGAACTCGTCCTCGGCCACGGCATAGGGGCACAGGGGCGGTCGTAGGGCGGTTCGGATGGTCAGCCACTGCACGCGGCATCGCGACACCTTCGGCTCGGTGGATCGGACCAGGCCAACGTAGGCTGCCGGGTCGTGCCGTGGCGTCTGCCAAACCTCACACACGTGCGCCCGGGAGAAATTCCGTGGGCCCGTGCCGAACCGACTGGTAACTTACTCCGCCATGAGCACTTCCACCCCGCCGGACTGGCGTGCGGCCAACCGGGCCCACTGGGACGAGCGGGTCCCCCTGCATGTCGCGAGCGACTACTACGACCTGGAAGGGTTCCGCTCCGGAACGGACGCGCTGCGCGATTTCGAGGTCGCCGAGATCGGTGACGTCACCGGTAAGTCACTGCTCCACCTCCAGTGCCACATCGGGCTGGACACGATGTCGTGGGCGCGCGACCACGGCGCCGCGCGCGTGGTCGGCCTGGACTTCTCCGGCCCGGCCGTGGAGGCGGCACGGGAGCTCGCCGCCGAAATCGGGCTCGGGCCGGAGCGGGCCGCGTTCGTCGAGGCCGACGTGTACGACGCCCCCTCCGCCGTACCGGAGCAGGCCTATGACATCGTCTACACCGGTACCGGCGCGCTGTGCTGGCTGCCCGACATCGAGCAGTGGGCGCGGACCGCGGCCTCGCTGGTGGCCCCGGGCGGGTTCCTGTACCTGGCGGAGTTCCACCCGCTCACCGACATCCTCGACGACCAGACCGGTACCCGGGTCGTGCGCGACTACTTCACGCGGGACGCCCACGTGAGCGAGGAGTCCGGCACATACGCGGACTTGGAGGCCGAAACCGTCCACAACCGCAGTGTGGAGTGGCAGCACACGATGGGCGCGGTGGTCTCCGCGCTGGCCGCGGCGGGGCTGCGGTTGGACTTCCTGCACGAGCACGACGCCTCGCTCTACCAGCGCTTCGAGTCCTTCGAGCGTTCCGGGGACGGCTACTACCGTTTCCCGGACACGCACGCGCGCATCCCCCTGATGTACTCCCTGCGCGCCGCCAAGCCCTAGTTCCCGAGTAGGCCCTGGTTATCCGGGGGCCGTGATCCGCGGCCCCGGTACTCGACACCGCCCATGGGAGCGATCCCAGATTCTTCCCGAAACCCCCTTGTTGCACACGGAACACGCTCGTACAGTCACTTAACACTCATTCAGCTTGGTGCCACGAGCCCTGCCGGACCGCGCGTGACCCGCTAGCCTGCGCGTGCCCGGGGCCTCCCGCACCCCGATCCCCTGGAGCACGACCATGAGCAGCCGAACCGCCACAAGTGACAGAGCGGACAGGAAGAACTCCCGCACCACCCGCCGCACGGTCACCGCGACCGTCGGTCTGGGAGTCGCTGCGGCCCTCGCCATCACCACCCTTACCTGGACCGGAAGCGACGTGACCGACAACAGCGAACTGACCGCCACCGACACCTCGCAGGCCACACTGGTGTGGTCCGACGAGTTCGACGGCGCGGCGGGCGACGCCCCCAACCCCGCGAACTGGAACCACGAGACCGGCGACCACGGCTGGGGCAACGAGGAGCTCCAGAACTACACCGCCAGCCGTGACAACTCCGCCCTGGACGGCGAGGGCAACCTCGTCATCACCGCTCGTCAGGAGGCCGACGGCGGTTACACCTCCGCCCGCATGACCACGCAGAACAACGTCGAGCACGCCTACGGCCGGATCGAGGCCCGGATCAAGATACCGACCGGACAGGGGGTCTGGCCCGCCTTCTGGATGCTCGGCGCCGACTTCCCGGACACCCCGTGGCCGGACTCGGGCGAGATCGACATCATGGAGCTCATCGGCAGCGAGCCCGGGACCATCCACGGCACAGTGCACGGTCCCGGATACTCCGGCGGCGGGGGCGTGGGCGCCTCCTACGACCACCCCGACGGCGGGGCCTTCCCAGACGACTTCCACGTGTACGCGGTGGACTGGACGCCCGACTCCATCACCTGGTCGGTCGACGACGTCGCCTACAACACCATCACCCCCGCCGACGTGGGCGGTGACTGGGTGTTCAACCAGGAGTTCTTCATGATCCTGAACGTCGCGGTGGGCGGTCAGTGGCCCGGCTACCCGGACGAGACCACCCAGTTCCCGCAGGAGATGGTCGTGGACTACGTGCGCGTGTACGACATGGAGTGACGCTTCCCTCGGGGCCCTTGACGGAGCGGCCCTACTCTCCCTACGCCGACGGGGCCCTCGGATCCACCGCGGGCCCCGTTTCGCCCTCGCTCCCCCACGCGACCGCCTCTTTTCCGATGCCCTTCGGCATCCGATACCTAAGGCAATGTTAGGTTCGCGTCATGGACAGGCAGCCGGAACCGACACCGCGCGTCCCCCTCGAGGAGGCGCGGCGCCGTCTGCTCGCCGCCGGTGGAGCGCTCCTGGCCCTGACTCTGCTCGCCGGGTGCGGCCAGAGCGCCGACCTGGCCGGATCCGAGTCGGAGACCGAGGAGAAGACCTACGACGACGTGCCCGAGCTGCTCCTCGTCGAGGTCGACAACGCCGACCTGGAGATCGTCCCCCACGAAGCGGAGCAGATCCGGGTGGTCCGCGAGGAAACGGGCAACGCGGGCGGAGACTGGGAGCTGACCGGTGACACCCTCGACCTGAAGATGGACTGCGGCACTTTCTCCGACTGCCGGGTCCGCTACGAGGTCTTCGTCCCGGCCGACACCGCGCTGTCGGTGGAGACCGACAACGGCGACGTCTCGGTGTCCGGGTTCAGCGCACCGACCGAAGTCCGCTCCGGAAACGGCACCGTCGCCGTTTCCGATGTCACCGGCCCGCTCACCCTCACCTCCGGCAACGGCGACATGAACCTGTCCGGGATCGGATCGGAGAGCCTGAGCGCCGCCACCGACAACGGCACCATCGACGCCGTCTTCAGCGAGGCGCCCGCGGAGGTGGAGGTCAGCACCAACAACGGCGCGGCGACGCTCGCTCTGCCCGGCGGCCCCTACGCGGTCTTCGAGACGTTCGACGACGGCGAGGTGGTCAACGAACTCCCCTCGGACGACACCAGCACCAGCACCGTCACCGCCCGGACCGACAACGGGACCATCACCCTGGTCCCGACCAGCTGACCCGGGCCCGGACCGAGCCCGCTGGAGCCGTTTCGTGCCGGGCATCCCCGCCCCGGGGAACGGGCGGGCCAAAAGGGCCCCGGAAGGGAGCACCGGTGGGAAGACGGCCGGGTCCGGCCACCTCTGCACGGGGTGATTCCCTGGGATCGGGAGGGGTGTTGCCCTAGACTCTCGGCGCGTACCCGTGTTCGACCCGACCGTGCTGCTTCGCCCCGCAGCGCCGACCGGTTGACCGCCCCCGACGGGAGCTCGAATGTCCCCCGACAACACCGGCCTGGACCTGGCCCTGATCGTCCTGCCCCTCCTGGTGGGTGTGGTCGGGCTCTGCCTCGTCGGACGGTTCCCCCGGCCCAGGGGCACCGCGATCACCGGCCTGATCCTCATCGTCCTCGGACCGCTCTCGGACGTGTTCGTGTACGGCGGGCTCAGCGGCCCCCTGTTCTCGGCGGGCCTGTACGACGTCGTTTTCGTCCTGGGCTACGTGGGGACGGCGCTCACCGCGACCGGAGTGCTGCTCCTGGCGCTGGCCGCCACCCGAGGCCCCCGGGAGACCGCGCACGAAAGCCGGCCGCCGCAGCCCCATCCCGGCCACCCCGGCCCTCCCGGGTATCCCGGGCAACACAGTGGCCGGGGTTACCCCGCGGGTCACCACCCCCACCAGCGCGGACCGCACGGAGGGACTCACTGATGGCGCTTCCCTCGATCTTCTTCACGATTTTGGACCTCGCCCTGGCGCTGTTCTTCGCGGTCACGGGCGTGCTGATCCTGGCGCGCGCACGCCGGGTGCCTCGGGCACGCGGGGTCCTGCTGACCGCGGCCGCGCTGATGCTCCTCTACGCGATCTGGTCCGCGACCGTGCGGACCATCATGCTCACCTATCCCCCGATCCTCGCCGTCCCCGGTGAGACCCCGCCCGAGCTGTCCCCCGTCCAGGCCTTCAACTACGAGGTCCTCCAGCCCGCCTGGTACTACGCGAACGGCCTGTTGGTGGTCGCCGTCGTCGCCCTGCTGCTGATCGCGCTGCCCCGCTCCCGCACCTCGGACGATCAGACCCGCCCCGGACCCGCCGGGCCGCCCCCGTACCGGCCCGGCCCGCACCAGGCCCAGCCCCACGGAGACCAGCACCGAGGCCCCCACCCCCAGGGACCTCCGCCACCGGGCGGACCGCCCCACGCCCCCCAGCGGCAGGCCGGACCGCCACCGCACCCGCAGCCGGGGCCGCCGCCTCAGCAGTACCCGCACCCCCGGGGGCCGCAGGCACCGCAGAACCCTCGGGGTTCCACCGGACCTCAGGGAGACATCCGGCCACAGCAACCGCCGTCCGCACCGCCCAAGCGGCCCGGGCGCCACCGCGCCCCCGACCCCCCGGAGTAACCGGCCCCTCTCTGGTGGAACGCGTCTCACCCGGCGACAGCGTCTGCTGACACCTCGGACCAGAGCGGCCGGGCCGGTCACCACCCGCGGGTGGTGACCGGCCCTTCGCATTGCGCGATGCGCCCGAACCGCAACCGTTCCAGCGACCGCACGGAGGCGGCCACGGACCATACTCAGTAACACCGCGCCGGCCCGTGGCCGGAACAGATTCAGCAGAAAGCTCTCATGCACACCGTCAACGCCATCCACCAGCAGTTCCTCGCCCGCGCCCAGGGCACCCCCTACACGGTCTCCCCCATTCCCGGCGGGCTGGAGCTGCACCTGAACGTCGCCGACATGCGCTGGGCATCGGTCATGCACCGGAACGGGCTCCGCATGGCCTACTCCATCCGGGTGCACCTGGATCCGGAACGCCAGATGTACACCCGCGAGCAGGTCGTCCGGACGATGTCGTGGAGCGCCGGAGCGGGCGGTGTGATGGTGCCGACCATCTCCGCCGAGGCCGAGGTGAACGTCGAACGCGGCACGGTCATCCGCCTGCGGCGCACCGCGGTCCTGGGCGCGCATGACAACGGCCGGATAGTCGACGGGTTCACTTTCGACTCCCGGGAGATGGCCGACGTGGTCCACGAGGTCATGGCCCCGCTCGGCTGGCGCAGGCGCCTGGACACCCACACCAGGATCGGCGCCGCCTTCGCCATCGGTGCCGGGTTGTTCGTCGTGGGCATCCTGGTGTGGCTGCTGGTCGCCGACGTCTAGGGGCGCGTTCGACGGTCACCTCATCGGATCCTGAGCCTGGAGGGCGCTCCGGGCGCTAGCCTGCGGCCCATGGCACCCACTGGTTCCCCCGACACCAGACTGATCGTCATCCGAGGCAACTCCGGTTCCGGCAAGAGCACGACCGCGGCGGCCCTGCGCACCCGGTACGGGCGCGGTATCGCCCTGGTCGGCCAGGACAACCTGCGCCGGCACGTCCTGCGCGAGCGCGAGCGGACCGGCGGGGCCAACATCGGGCTGATCGACCTGACCGCACGGTACTGCCTGGACCAGGGCTACCACGTCGTGGTCGAGGGCATCCTGCACAGCGCCCGGTACACGGACATGCTCACGGCCCTGACCGACGACCACCGCGGGATCTCGCGCCACTACTACTTCGACGTCTCCTTCGAGGAGACGCTGCTCCGGCACGCCACGAAACCGGAGATGGAGGGCGTGCACGAGGAGCACCTGCGCGATTGACATCCTCCCCTGCCTGAAAGAGCAGGGGATTCCAGCTACCAACTCAGGAAGAGTGGGAGTTACTGAGGTTCACGGGCGCTTGACCGCGGACGCGGTATCACCCCTCCGGCACACACCCCAAGGGGTGCGGGACTGGCGTCCTGTCCTGCCGCGACGTTGTTCGAAGCATTGAGATCGGTGTTGCAGGAAAAACCGCAGCGGGTACAGACGAACCGCGCTTGATTCTGACGCGAGTTCTTGTCGATCCACTGGCAGTCGCTGCAACGCAGACTGGTGTTGCGAGCGGGCACGTCCTGAACCCGGCCCGGGGCTTTGTGCCCGGTGCGTTGGCGGAGCATCCCCCACCCCTGAGCCAGGATGGCCCGGTTCAGCCCCGACTTCTGCCGCACCCGGCTGCCCGGCTGCTCCGCCGTGCCCTTCGCGGAGGCGGTCATGTTCTTGACCTTCAGATCCTCGAACCGGACGGTATCGAAGCTGCGGGCCAGCATCGTGGAGGTCTTCTCCACCCAGTCCTTACGCCGGGCCACCTCTTTGGCTTTGAGCCGGGCCACCTTGGCGTACTCAGCGGCCTTGGCGGGGCTGTTCTTGGGGGCACGGGCCGCGCGGCGCTCGTGCTTGCGGCGTCGAGCCTTTTCCTTTGTCGAAGGTTGGGGGCAGTTCAACATCCGCCCATCAGACAGGGCAGCGGTGATGGCCACACCCCGATCAACACCCACCACCGACCCGTCCCCCGGTTCCGGCACAGGGTCGGGGAGGGTCGCGAAGGCCACATGCCACAGCCCGTCCCTGTAGGTGATGCGCAAGGACTTGGCGTCGGGCAGCTCACGGCGGGTCAGGCGGAACTTGACCCACCCGCAGCCGGGCACCTTGACCTGACCCCACTTCCTGTTCAGCTTCTGCACCAGGGCTTTTCGGTGCATGACCTGCTTGCCCTTGGCGTTCAGCAACGGCTCACCGGTAGCGGTATAAGCGGGGACCCGGCCGGTGCCGATCACCCGGAACCCCTCGTTCCGGTGTTTCTTCCGCCACTTCGGATACCCGTGGCTCCCGCCCAGGAAGTTGGAGATCGCCTGGTCGAAATCCTTCAAAGCCTGCTGCTGGACGTCGGTGTTGCCTGAGGCCACCCACGCGAACTCCGCAGCCGACTCCGCATCCAGATCGCTCGTGTCGGTTCGGCGGGCCTGGGTGAGCATCCGACACAGGGCCGCGAACCTGGGCGGCCTGGCGGTACGGGCTCCGCCCTTGCGGTAGGTGTTGGTGACCTCCAACGCCAGATTCCACACATACCTCGCATGCGCGCAATGCTGCAGCATCTGCTGCTGTTGCGCGCTGGTGGGGTACAACCGGAACCTGGACACGAACAGCAACCTAGCGTCACCAACCGTGTCCCCGGGGTGGTGTTCCAGATGTGCTGGGACCGATCCGCCTCCCGGGCGACACACCGAAGGTCGGGAGCCCCCAGGACCCGCCACCGGGGAAGGGGCATTCACCCTGGCCCTGAAGGACCAGGCACCCCGCCCAACAACACGGTGGTGGTCGTACATGGACCTGCTGCCGGGCGGTGTGGAGGAGATCCTGGGCACCCAGTTCTCAGCCGAGGAGCACGCTCGCCAGATCCTGCACGCGGTCGGCCTGGAGCGCGATCCAACAGGTCAGGAGGAGCAGGCAGAGCCAGCAGAAACAGCGAAAGAGGGGCCGAAAAATGCTCCCCTCCACTCTTAATCTATAGCGCACCCCGGGGCTTGCGGCAAGACCCGGGTCATGCCTCACAATCGTTCCCCGTGGCCCGAAACTCCAGGTGAGCGGGGCACATCGGGTCCGAGGAGCGGGCCCGTCGAACGGGGAGGCGCATGGTGGACGTGATCGTCGTCGGCAGCGGGCCCAGCGGGTTGATGCTCGCCGGTGAGCTGCGGCTGCACGGGGTTCGGGTGCTCGTACTGGAGCGGGACGCGGAGCCGACCAGGGTCGTGCGCGCGCTGGGCCTGCACGCGCGCAGTATCGAGGTGATGGACCAGCGCGGCCTGTTGGAGCGGTTCCTCGAGCTGGGCCAGAAGTACCCGGTCGGCGGTTTCTTCGCGGGTATCGCCGCGCCGCCCCCGGAGGGGCTGGACACCGCGCACGGTTACGTCCTCGGTATCCCGCAGCCCGTGACCGACCGCCTGCTGGCCGAGCGCGCCACCGAGCTCGGCGCCCAGATCAGGCGTGGCTCCGAACTGGTTGGGCTGGAGCAGGACGAGCACGGGGTGAGCGTCGAGCTGGCCGACGGCACGCGGCTGCGTTCGCGTTACGTGGTCGGCTGCGACGGCGGCCGCAGCACGGTGCGCAAGCTGCTCGGGGTGGGGTTCCCCGGTGAACCGTCCCGGACGGAGACGCTGTTGGGCGAGATGGAGGTGACCGCGCCGCCGGAGACGGTCGCCGCCGTGGTGGCCGAGGTCCGCCGGACCCAGAAGCGGTTCGGGGTAGGCCCCATGGGGGACGGGGTGCACCGTGTGGTCGTGCCCGCCGACGGGGTGACCGAGGACCGCGCGGTCGCGCCCACCCTCGACGACTTCCGGAAACAGCTGGTCGAGGTGGCCGGTACCGACTTCGGGGTGCACTCGCCACGTTGGCTGTCGCGCTTCGGCGATGCCACCCGGTTGGCCGAGCGCTACCGGGTCGGCCGGGTGCTGTTGGCCGGGGACTCGGCGCACGTCCACCCGCCGACCGGCGGCCAGGGGCTCAACCTCGGGGTGCAGGACGCCTTCAACCTGGGCTGGAAACTGGCCGCCGAGGTCAACGGCTGGGCGCCGGAGGGGTTGCTGGACAGCTACGAGGCCGAACGGCGCCCGGTCGCCGCCGACGTGCTGGACAACACCCGTGCGCAGATGGAGCTGATGTCCACCGAACCCGGCCCCCAGGCGGTGCGCAGGCTCGTCACGGAGCTGTTGGACATCGACGGGGTGAACCGGTACCTGACCGAGAAGGTCACCGCGCTCGGCGTCCGCTACGACCTCGGCGAGGGGCACGAGCTGGTCGGGGCCCGCATGCGCGACATCGGTCTGAAGCGGGGGCGCCTCTACGGGATGCTGCACCAGGGCCGCGGCCTGCTCCTGGACCAGACCGGGCGGCTCTCGGTGCAGGGCTGGGCGGACCGGGTCGACCACGTCGTGGACACCAGCGAGGAGCTGGACGTACCCGCCGTACTGATGCGTCCGGACGGCCACGTGGCGTGGGCCGGGGAGAGCCAGCGGACTCTGGCCGAGGCGCTGCCGAGGTGGTTCGGAACCACCGGGTAAGGCCGGCACCGAACCCGGCACGGGGCCGCCCCGGCTCCGATAACCTGCGGCCGGAAAGCGACGAAGGGATCGAGATGGACGAGGTCCAGGACCTGCCCGAACGCAGCCGCGAGGTGGCGCGGGCCCTCGAAGCGCTCGGGGCGCGAGGGCGGGTGCGTGCGCTGCCCGCCTCCACCCGCACCGCGGCGGAGGCCGCCCGGGCGCTGGGCTGTGAGGTCGGCGCGATCGCCAACAGCCTGGTGTTCGTGGCCGATGACAAGCCGCTGCTGGTGATGACCAGCGGTCGGCACAAGGTGGACGTCACCCTGCTGGCCGAGCGCCTGGGAAAGACGCGTATCCGGCGCGCCGCACCGGAGGAGGTCCGGGCCTCGACCGGCCAGGCCATCGGTGGAGTCGCGCCCGTCGGCCACCCGGTCCCGGTGGAGACCGTGGTGGACCCCGCTTTGGCCGACTACCCCACCCTGTGGGCGGCGGGCGGAACCCCGAACACCGTCTTCCCCACCGGCCACGCCGAACTGCTCCGAATCACCGGCGGAACCGAGATCGCGGTCAACTGAACACGGGCGTCGGCGGTCGTCTCCCAGGACGGCCACCGGCCCCGAACCCCACGGGTGGTCTGCGCGGTCGGCGCTCAACCGGTCACCGGATAGACGCGAAATGCATCGTCGTCCTGCTCGAACTCGACGGCGATCGTGCCGTTGGTCAGGTCGGGGGCGACCGGCGGATCGATGACCAGGTCCGAGCCGTCCTCGAGGTCGAGGATGATCCGATCTCCCTCGACCTTCGCGTAGAGGGCCCCCTTCCATGCGCTGACCGGTTCGGTGGAGCGGCGCTCGGAACCGGGCGAGAACTCGTCCGCCCAGAGGGCCTCGCCCTCCTCGGTGTCGATCGCGACGATCGTGACCAGGGAGTTCTCCACGACCCAGCAGGCGAGTCTCCCCTCCTGGTCGAAGGAGCAGGAGGCTTCGCCCCAATGCGCGCGTTCGGGGTGGACCCCGCCGACGGAGGGGTCGTGATTGACGCTGTAGTCGGCGATTCCCGTCTCCGTGTCGAACAGGCCGATCATGCCGCCGCCGCTACCGAAATCCCAGGGGTTACGGCTGTAGGAAGCAGTGGCGTAGAAACGCCCGGGCCCGGCGTATCCGAGCCGGTGCAGGTCGTAGCCGTTGAGGGATCCGTGCACCATGACCATCTCCCCGGGGTCGGGGTCGGTGTCCAGGAAGGCGGAGTACTCGCTACGGGCCTGTTCAGAGCGGGTCTGGTGTTCGCCCTCAGCCCAGGTCTCCCAGACCTGCTCCCCGGTCTGCGCGTCGAGTCCGTACAGACGGTGGACATCGTAGAGATCCGTACCGGAGTCCTCGGCGCTGGCCACCACGACGCCGTCGTCGACCAGCCGGGCGCTCTTCCCCTCCTGGGACCACAGGAGGTCGCCGTCCCGCACGTCGACGGCCCAGACCCCACCGCCGCCCAGGATCAACACGTCACCGTCCAGGCCCACCGAATACGACCCGTGGTCGGCGTCGTCGGTCACCTCGTGCCAGAGAAGGTCACCTGACAGCAGGTCGACCGCCAGCAGTTCCTGCACATAGGTGTCCTGCGCGGTTCCCTCCCCCGGGGACAGCGTCCGGTAGGAGCCGACGGCGATGAGTGCCTCCCCGTGCTCCAGGATCACGACGGACCGTGCTTCGGGCGAACCGTACTCGGTGGACACGTTCCAGAGCCGGTCGTCGTCCACCACGTCGTGTGCGGTGAACGCGTACTCTCCCGCGTGCACGAAAACCGGCCCGTGAACGGCGACAGAGGCCGTACCGGCCCCGGCGGCGGGCTGGATGTGCACCCCGTTCGTATCGAACTCCAGGGCGGGCACATGCTCCTCGAACTCCCCGAAACCGAGGTCGGGATCGGCCCCGGGGATGCGTCCCTCATCGGGGTTCTCCCGTTGGTCCCGCACCAGGCCGCAGGAAGTGGCCGTCAGGGTGAGGACGGCCAGTGCGGCCAAGGCCGCCCGCCGTGCCCGGGGCATGCGCCCGATCTTCATTTTTATTGCTCCGTGGGGGGGTGCGGATGTGCCGAGTGAGATTCTAGGGACGTCTCGTCACTTCGCAACCACGAATGGTCACCGGGGTACGGAGGTGGATTCCGGGGAGGCGTGGTTCGGGGTACGGACCAGGAACGCGGCGACGAACACCCCGAGCAGGCACGCGGCCGCCACCACCGCGTAGACCGTGCCGGTGGCCTGGCCCAACGCGGTCAGTGCGGGCGCCGCTCCCGGCTCGCCGCCGGTGGAGAGGGAGGCGGTGAACGCGGCGCCCAGCCCGAGGGTTCCCAGAGCCGCGCCGAGCGGAAAACTGCTGTTGACCACGCCCGTGGCCATGCCCACCCGTTCGGCGGGCACCACCGCGGTGGCCACCGCCATCAGCGGCGCGTTGACCACCCCGTTGGCCAGCCCCCACAGGGCCATCGTCGGCAGGTACCAGAGCGGGTCGTGCACGTTCCACGCCTGCCAGGCGAACACCGCTCCGCCCGCGGTGAGGAACACGAAACCGAAGGTCATCACCGACCCTGCGGAGAACCGGGCCTGGGCCTTGCCCGCGGCCAGGGCACCGACGACGGTGCCCACGCCCACCGGGAGGATCAGCAGACCGGTCTCCAACGGGTTGAGTCCGTGCCCGTCCTGGAGGTTGAGGACGAAGTACACGGTGCCGCCGATCAGGCCCACCCTGGTCAGAAGGGCCAGTACGGTCACCCCCAGGAAAGACCGGATCCGGAACAGGGCCAGATCGAGCACGGGCAGGTCCACCCGGCGCTGGTGCAGCGCGTACCCGAGGGCGAACACGGCGGCCGCCCCGGTCCACACCGCGACCCACCAGGACCCACCGTCCTGCGCGGCGGTCAGCCCGAGGTTGACCAGAAGCAGCACCAGGGCGACCAGTACCGCGCCGGTCCAGTCGAACCCCGCTCCCCGGGCGCGCCGCGCGTCCGGGCTCAGCACGCGCAGTCCCACCAGCAGCGCGACGATCCCGATCGGCAGGTTGATCAGGAACATGGAACGCCACCCGGCCGTTTCGACCAGGAATCCGCCCAGGACCGGGGCGAGCGTGGCGGCGGCCATGAGGGAGGCCGTCCACACCGCGATCGCCATCGGCCGCCGGTCCTTGTCGTAGGCGCGGCTGAGCAGGGGCATCACGTTCGCGGACACCACCGCCGCGGCAGCGCCCTTGACCAGCCGGAACGCCACCAGCGAGGTCAGGTCCCAGGCCAGGCCGCACAGCAGGGAGGCGACCGTGAACACGACCACGCCGCACAGGAACATCGTGCGCGCGCCGATCCGATCGCCGAGCGAGGCGGCGGGCAGGACGAGGGTGCCGAAGGCGAGGGTGTAGCCGACCACGACCCACTGGAGGCCGACGAGCGTGGCCCCGGGCAGGTCGGCACCGATTTGCGGCAGAGCGACGGAGACGATGGTCAGGTCGACAGCCATGAGGGCGGCGGCGATGACCAGGACCGCCAGGGTCCAGCCTGGTGAGGGGGATGCAGCGGTTTTCATTGAGCTCCAACACGGGAGGAGAGTGTCGGGGTCCGCGGGGACGGGCCAAGGCTAGTGCGGGAAGAGTAGAGCGGCAGCACCCGCCCCCTGGTTCACGGTCAGTCGAGCGGGTAGCCGTTCTGGGCCAGGCAGGCGTCGTTGTCGACGAACCCGTGGGCGGTATCGCAGGGGTCCATGCCCTCGGGCCGGTAGAACGGGTCGTCGGGGATCGGAATCGTGTCCCCGGGCGGAGGCGCGGGGTCCGGCTGAAGGCTCGGTGCCTCGGGGGCCTGGGACTCTTGGGGCGCCTGGTGGATGCTCGAACCCGTGGCGGTGGCGCTGGCCGGAGGTGCGGGGTCACGGGGTTCGGGCGAGTCCCGTTCCTCGGGTTCGACGAAGAACTCCCGTTCGGGTGTGTCCTCCTCGACCGGGGTCTGGGCGGCACAGGCGCTCAGGATCAGGGACGAGACCAGGGTCAGGACCGCTACGGCAAAACCGGAAACACGCATCTGTGCTCTCCTCTGTCAACAGAGGTAAGGACGCCGCCGGGGGTCGGCCGGTTGTCCGGCTATGTAACCGCTCAGCTCTCAGCGGCGCAAGAGCTTGCCGGTCGCCCAGGCGGCGAGGCCGCAGACGGCTCCGACGAGAGTACCGGTGACCAGACTGCTCATCGCCGCGAAGCCGCGCACGATCACCTCCTGGGCCACCGGCGGGAGTCCGCTGAGGTTGCCCCCGAGACCCGGCGGCGCACCAGCCCAGGCGGTGTTCCACAGGATCTGGTGTCCGAGCATGAGGAAGACCCCGTACACCGCGCCCACCACCAGGAGGGTCAGGAATGGTTGGGGCACCCGGCGCCACAGCACCACGGCGATCCACAGCAGCGGTGGCACGAACACGAACAGCGCGTTGACGAAGGTGCCCTCCTGAATGATCCCGAGGTCGTGCAGGGCCACCCGGGGCGCCGCGATCAGCGCGAGGGCGACGACGGCGAGGAACGGCAGCCCCAGCCCTGAGCGCTCGCCGGGCTGACGGGACGGCGGGGAACGGTCTGCTGAGTTCATGCCCCCACGCTAGGAACGCCGGGACCGGAGCACGTCAGCCCCGGGTCTCGACCGCCTACGTCGAGGGGCGTCACCCACTCCCCCGCCTGCGTCGTACCCGGCCCGTGCGGGGCGGTGTGCGGTACGGTCGCTGCGAAGCTCGGGCCCGCGCGCCCGCCCCGGGAAGGACACCACCACATGACCAGAACCGGTTGGATCGCGACCGCGGTCAGCACGGTGATCGCCCTGATCGTCGGGTTCGGTGCCGGCTGGTGGGCCCAGCGGGCCGCCACGGACTCACCCGAGCCCGCCACGGCCGCCCAGCGGCCGCACCCCGACGACGTCGAGGACCGGCCCGAGACCGGGTTCGAGGCGGTCGTCGTCAGTCTGGACGAGACCCACGACTTCGGTGACGGCCTCACCATCAATCTGAGCGGTTTCGAACGCGGGGTCGAGCAGAGCGGAATAGACCCGGTCAGCGGGCAGGAGGGCGACCTGCCCTACTTCTCCTGGACGGTGGAGGTCAGCAACGAGGGCGACGAGACCGTACCGACCGGCCTGGTGACCAGGTCCTGTTCGGTCGGCGACCCCCTGCGCGAGTCCGGTTCCCCGGTGCTGGGCGACAGCGTGAACCCACCCGACAGCCTGGATCCCGGCCAGTCCGGTTCCTGGGACGAGGACTGCTGGGCGGACGAGGCCGACACCCAGATCCGGTACACGGTCGAGTTCCACGACCAGGACTTCGTTCCGCTCTACCCGCCGGTGACCTTCGCGGGCACGGCCGACTGACACCGGCGGGCCCGCCTTCCCGAGTCGGGGAAGGCGGGCCCGTGGCGTCTGACCGGTGAAGTGGTCTACCCGGCCAACGGGGCTATCCGGTGAACAGGGCGGCCGCCTGGATCGCGGTCCGCGTCACCCCGTATCCCAGGGCCGCGATCACGACCGCCCACAGGAAGATCGCGGCGGCCTTCGACGCCCGGTCACGTGTGCTCTGCTCCATCGGTTTCTCCTTCACCGACTCCATCGGGGCTCCTTCGGCGGGTTCGGCGGGCGGGGTCACACGCGCTGACGGGACGGATCGGTGGTCGCGGGTTCCGCCTCCGGATTCGGCTCGGCCTTCGGTAGGGGCCGCACCAGCGCGTTGGCCAGGAACCCGACCGCCATCACGCCCACCATCAGGTACAGCGAGAAGGTGTAGAGGTCGGCCCCGGAGCGGCCCGCCGCGAGCTGCTGGTCCGCGATCACGTTGACGATCAGCGGTCCGGCGATCCCCGCGCACGACCAGGCGGTGAGCAGGCGGCCGTGGATGGCACCGACGTTGAAGGAGCCGAACAGGTCCTTCAGATACGCGGGGATGGTCGCGAAGCCGCCGCCGTAGAAGGACAGGATGACGCCGGTGACCGCCACGAAGAACACCACCGAGTTGGTCCCGGACACGGCGATCAGCAGGTAGAGCAGGCCGCCGATGCCCAGGTAGCCGATGTAGGTGCGCTTGCGGCCGAGGGCGTCCGAGGTGGAGGACCACACGAAGCGCCCGACCATGTTGCACAGGGACAGGAAGCCGACGTAGCCCGCGGCCTCGGCCGGGCCGACGCTGCCGAAGAAGTCCTGGACCATCGGCGCGGCCTGTTCGAGGATGCCGATGCCCGCGGTGACGTTGCAGAAGAGCACGATCCACAGGAGCCAGAACTGGCGGGTGCGGAAGGCCTTCTCGACGCTCACGCCGTCGGAGGCGGGCTCCGCGGCGGGGGTGCCCGCGCTGTCCGCCGGGGGCTCCCAGTCGTCCGGCCGCCAGCCGGGCGGCGGGACCTTGACCGTCATCGCGCCGAGCATCATGGCGGTGAGGTAGACGGCGCCGAGGACGAGGAAGGCCGGGACGATGGCGTCGGCGGGGGTGTCACCGAAGCGTTCCAGGAGCGCGGCGGACAGGGGTGAGGCGATGAGCGCGCCGCCGCCGAAGCCCATGATCGCCATGCCGGTGGCCATGCCGGGCCGGTCGGGGAACCACTTGATCAGGGTGGACACCGGGGAGATGTAGCCGATGCCGAGGCCGATACCGCCGAGGAAGCCGTAGCCCAGGTAGAGCAGCCAGAGCTGGCCGGTGGCCACGCCCAGGGCTCCGACCAGGAAGCCGGTGCCCCAGAACAGGCCGGAGACGAACATGGCCTTGCGCGGCCCGTTGCGCTCCACCCACTTGCCGCCGAAGGCCGCGGACAGGCCCAGCATCACGATGGAGATGCTGAACACCACGCCGATGGCGGTCAGCGTGGTGTCGAAGCGCTCGACCAGCGGGGCCTTGAAGACGCTGAAGGCGTACACCTGGCCGATGGACAGGTGGACCGCGAGTGCTGCGGGCGGAATGAACCAGCGGCTGTAACCGGGCGGAGCGACACTCTTGTCACGATCGAGAAACGACAGCACTGACCATCCTCACGATTGATTTTCCGGCCCGGAATGCTTATCCACTTGCCCTGCTTTCCGCATCAGCAGCAACAAGCACGCGCCATCGTCACACCTTTTGTGACAGGAATCAAATACACGTTTATTGTCAAGCGATAAGCGTTGTTTATCGAGGAGCGCACAGATGTGCGGAAGCTACCCCGGAGACTGTCCCGGACACGCCAGAAGGCACCCGCCGGATGTCCCGAGAGCGCTCCCGGCGGGCGTCAGAGAGTGGCCTCGGGGGCGAGTCCGGTGGGGTGGTAGCGGTCGATCCGGGCCTGCGGATCGGTGTCGGACAGGGTGTCCAGGAGGGCGCGGGCCAGGATCGGTTCGGGCTCCCGGTCCGCGACGACCAGACCGATCTGTTTGCTGACCTCGGGTTCCACCAGCGGGATCGCGCGCATGCCCTCGGGTACGGAGTGCAGGGCCAGCCAGGCGTGCGGCATCACCGCCGACCACCGGTTCTCCTTGACGTACGAACACAGTGCGCTCACCGAGCTGGTCTCGACCTTGGGCACGGCCTCCACCCCCGCCCGGCGAAAGGCCTGGTCGATGATGCGGCGGTTCTGCATATCCGAGGACAGCAGGCACAGCGGCACCTCGGCCGCCTCGGCCCAGGTGATGGTCTCGTGCCCGTCGAGCAGGCCGTGTTCGGCGGTGAGCAGGGCGTAGCGCTCCCGGTAGACGGGGTGCTTGCGCACGTGTTCCAGAGGTTCGTTGTCCACGTAGGTCAGCCCGACGTCGATCTGGTAGTCGGCCAGGCTCCGCCGGATCTCGTCGGAGGTCATGGAGGCGACCGACAGGGTGACCATCGGGTGGCGTTCGCTGAAGGTGCTGGTGATGAGCGCGATCGAGCTCAGGGTGGTGGGTATGGCCCCGATGCGCAGACGACCGCTGAGCCCTTCGCGCAGGCTCCGGACGTTGTCCACCAGGGTGTCGTGCTCGGCCAGGACCCGCTGCGCCCAGGCGACGATCCGCTCCCCCTCGTGGGTGAACCCGATGAACCGGTTGCTCCGCCGGACGATGGGGACGCGAAACTCCGCCTCGAGCTTGCGGATGGCGGCGGACAACGCGGGCTGGGACACGTGGCACGCCTGGGCCGCACGGGCGAAATGCCGTTCCTCGGCCAGCGCGGTCAGGTACTTCAGCTGGCTCAGCAACATCGCGCAAGAATACATGCGCCCGATCCCGGCAACAACAACGTTCAAGTCCTTGATATCGTTCGGTCCATTCAGCCGCAAAAATCTGGGCCGCAAACATTCGGGACCTCTGGACAGAGGCCGACTCGGTGAGAGAATTCGAACTGTGACACACCACGACTCGGACATGCCCGATCCAGCACAGGACGCGCCGGAGGTCGGGCCCCCCAAGAAGAGCGCGGCGGGGATCCCGGCCGTGATCAACAGCGTGCGCCACGTCAACGACCAGGCCGGGGTGCGGCGCGGGCTGCCCGCGATGCTCGCCCTCAACCAGAAGGGCGGTTTCGACTGTCCCGGATGTGCCTGGCCGGAGCCGGACAAGCGCCACAAGGCGGAGTTCTGCGAGAACGGCGCGAAGGCGGTCGCCGAGGAGGCCACCCGCCGGACCGCGGGCGCGGACTTCTTCGCCCGGCACCCGGTCGCCGAGTTGTTCGAGCGCTCCGGGTACTGGCTGGGCCAGCAGGGCCGCCTGACCGAGCCGATGTATCTGGCCGAGGACGCCACGCACTACGAGCCGATCTCCTGGGACCGCGCCCTGGACCTGGTCGCCGACGAGCTGCGCGGGTTGGACTCGCCCGACAACGCGGTGTTCTACACCTCGGGGCGCACCAGCAACGAGGCGGCTTTCGCCTACCAGCTGTTCGCCCGCCAGCTCGGCACCAACAACCTGCCCGACTGCTCCAACATGTGCCACGAGTCGTCCGGGTCGGCGCTCGTGGAGACGCTCGGTGTGGGCAAGGGCAGCGTGTCCCTGGAGGACGTGTACGAGGCCGACCTCATCATCGTGGCCGGGCAGAACCCGGGCACCAACCACCCGCGGATGCTCTCGGCGCTGGAGAAGGCCAAGCGGCGCGGGACCAGGATCATCACGGTCAACCCGCTGCCCGAGGCGGGTATGAAGGCCTTCCGCAATCCCCAGTACGCCCGCGGCCTGGTCGGGAGGGGCACAGAGCTGACCGACCTGTTCGCGCAGATCAGGGTGGGCGGCGACCTGGCGCTGTTCTCGGCGGTCAACCGGCTGCTGTTGGCGGCCGACCGGCGCGGTGAGCAGGTCCTGGACCACGCGTTCGTCGACGAGTTCACGCACGGGTTCGAGGACTTCGCCGAGGCGCTGCTGGCCGAGCCCGAGGACGAGTTCTGGGCCCGGACCGAGCGCGACACCGGGCTGGCCCGCGAGCTGATCGAGGAGATCGCCGCGATGACGGTGGCCTCGGAGCGGATCGTGGTGTGCTGGGCGATGGGGCTGACCCAGCACAAGCACTCGGTGCCCACGATCCGCGAGGTGGTCAACTTCCTGCTGCTGCGCGGCAACGTGGGCCGGCCGGGCGCGGGCGTGTGCCCGGTGCGCGGCCACTCCAACGTGCAGGGCGACCGCACGATGGGCATCTTCGAGCGGCCCGCCGACTTCTTCCTGGATGCGCTGGACGCGGAGTTCGGGATCGAGTCGCCGCGCGAGCACGGGCACGACACGGTCAACGCGATCCGGGCGATGGGGCGCGGTGAGGTGGGCGTGTTCTTCGCGATGGGCGGTAACTTCGTGACGGCCAGCCCGGACACCGAGGTGACCGAGGAGGCGATGCGCCGGGTGGGGCTGACGGTGCACGTGTCCACCAAGCTGAACCGTTCGCACGTGGTGACCGGTGCGCGCGCCCTCATCCTGCCCGCGCTGGCCCGGTCCGACCGCGACGTGGTCGGCGGGCAGGCGCGGTGGGTGACGGTGGAGGACTCCATGGGGCTGGTGCACGCCTCGCACGGGGTGCTGCCGCCGCTGTCCGAGGGCATGTACGCGGAGGTGGACATCGTCCGTGAACTGGGGCGCAGGCTGTTCGGGGACTCCCCGGTGGACTGGGACGCGATGGCCGACTACGACCGAATCCGTGATCACGTCGCCGCGGTCGTGCCGGGGTTCGAGGACTTCAACGCCAAGGCGCGGCGGCCCGGGGGTTTCGCGCTCCCGCACGCCCCGCGCGACGACCGGAAGTTCCCGACCGCGACCGGCCTGGCCAACTTCACCGTCAACGGCACCTACGCCCCCGAGGTTCCCGAGGGCCGGCTGCTGTTGCAGACGCTGCGCTCGCACGACCAGTACAACACCACGATCTACGGGCTCGACGACCGTTACCGGGGTATCCACCACGGTCGGCGGGTGGTGCTGGTCAACCCCGAGGACGCCCAGGAGCTGGGGTTGGCAGACGGCACCTACACCGACCTGGTGGGCGAGTGGTCCGACGGCCGGGAGCGGCGGGCGCCGCACTTCCGGGTGGTGCACTACCCGACGGCGCGGGGCAGCGCGGCGGCGTACTACCCGGAGACCAACGTGCTGGTGCCGCTGGACTCCACGGCTGACGTGAGCAACACCCCCACCTCCAAGTCGGTGGTGGTGCGCTTCGAGCCGTCAACCCAGCGGGTCTAGGCTCCGTCCGTTCCGTTCGCGGGCCCCTGAGTATCCGTACTCAGGGGCCCGCGGCGCGGATACGCCATGGTGGGGGCACAACCGAACAAGGGAGCACCGTGCGACATTTCCTCTCAGCTTCGGTGGACAACGCGCCTTCGCGTGTCTACCTGGCGACCGCCGCCCTCCTGCTGGCCGGAGCGGCCTTCGTGTACCTGGGCCCGGGGTTCGACTCGGGTATACCGGAACTGGCGCTGGCGGTGCTGCTCCTGCCGTGCGGAGCGCTCGCGGTCCTGGCTTTCTCGCTGCTGGACATGGCGTTGGACGGGATGCTTCCTGAGGCGCAGCTGCCCGTGTTCTTCGTGTTCTTCGTGCTTGCCGCTCTCGGCAACGCGCTCATGGTGGGCCTGGCCGGGCGTGCGGTACGCGCCCTGCGCGGGCGGCGGGTGAAGGGCGCTGCGAACGACGGTTGAGCCGGTTGCCCCGCTGATCGGAGTCGGTTCGGTCAGCGGGGGTCGGCGCGGCGGCGCTTGGCGAAGCGGCCGAAACGATCCCGGTCCAGGCGTCGGCCCGGACGCCAGCGCAGCCACGGCAGCCACGGCTCCCCCGGTGGGTGGGGGACCGTGGGGTCCGCCACCTCACCTTGGATGACGTCCTCGACCTCGTCGAACCTGATTCCGGCGAACACCATGATGTCGGTGGCGACCATCTCCACCGCCAGGTGTGTGGCGTGGGTGACCGGGTCGTCGTCCGGAGCACCGCCCCCGTAGGTGCGTGCGGCCATCAGGGCCTGCTCCACCGCCTGTTCGCGGGCCTGGCGGCTGCTGAGGTCGTCGGCGAGGGTGGCGAGTACGTCCGCCATGCCCGTCACGATCGGCGCCAGCTCCCGGCGTTCCTCCACGCCCATGGACGTGGTGGTCCGGGACAGGAAGAGGCAGCTCTCGCCGAGCAGGATGAGTCGTTCGATGACCTCGTCCTCGTCCAGAACCGGCTGCGGGTCGCCCCAACGGATGGTGGAGAGCCGGATCGTGGACTTGCTGCTCTCCCGGGCCCTGCTGAGTGCGGCCATGGGCCTGCTCAGGTCACCGAGCCGGTTGACCACCTGTTCGCTGGAGGTGTCCCCCTCCTCCTCGAGGGACCGACCGACCAGGGCGAGCATGTCAGCCATCTCGTTCAGCGCGTCCTCCTCGATCCGGCGCAGCATGGCCACGAGTCGGGCGGGGAAGAAGAGCTGGCTGAAGACGAGGGCCACCCCCGCCCCGATGAGCGCGTCCACCAGCCGGTCGATGCCGGGGCTGGCCGCCCCCACGAAGATCGTGGTGAGGATGGCGCTTCCGGCCGCCTGGCCGATCACGATCCGTTCGGAGTTGATCGCCGCGGCCACCGTCATGGCGACCGCGGTGGCCAGCGCCATGGCCACGACGTTGCGGTCGGTGAGCAGCAGCGCGAGCTCACCCGCGAGAATGCCGATGAACACGCCCGTGAGCATCCGGACCGCATTGGCCCCGCGCTCCCCGCCCGAGGCGTTGAGCGCGATGACGGCGGCGATCGGCGCGAAGAAGGGGGTGTGGTCGTGGATGAGGCCGCCCGCGATGGTCCAGGCCAGTGCGGCGGCGATGACGGCGAGCACGATCAGGGACGCCTGGGAGGACACACGCGTGCGCATCTGCCCCGCCAGGGCACGGATCCGGTACCGCGGGGTGTGGCCCTGCGGGGGCAGCTCTCCCATGTTCTCCTCGCCGACGAAGGGGCACTCCTTCGGGGGAATGGGGGCCGCCGGTTCCATTGATACCGGCTGGAAGGGGAGAAGTGTGGTTACCGGGCCCGGTGTTTCGCGCTGTGCGGGGCCGGGTCAGCCCGTGGCGGACTCGGTGTCACCGATGCTGGGGACAGCCTGGACACCACCTCGCGTTCCCTTGCCCCCCACATCCTGTTCGGCGCGGTCCCAGGCCTCTTGGACCCCGTTGAGGAACTCCTCACCGCGGGCGCGCCCGCGGCGGACGTCCAGGCGTCCGCGGTGGTCCTGGCCCTGGTCTACCCAGTGGTCCCGAGCGTGGTCCTGGGCGTCGCCGTGATCTCCTACACCAAGCCGTGCGGGCGCACCCGGCGGGGCGAGCGACTGGCCGACGGCCCGCAGCGCACAGCGGGCAGGCGCAGGCCCGGGACCGACCGAAGGGAAACGGCCCCGGTGGGGTGAGACCCCCAGGGGCACCCGTACTGTGTCGGCATGCCTACGATCTACCTGATCCGCCACGGTAAGGCCTCCCCCGAGGCGGCGGACTACGACGAGCTGAGCCCCACCGGATACGAACAGGCGCGCCTGCTGGGCGCCGAACTCAAACGGCGTGAGCTGAACGTGGGCCCCGTGGTCTCGGGGTCGCTGCGCCGCCAGCGCCAGACCGCGGTCACCGCGCTGGCCGAGGCCGGGATCGACGTCGAGCCCGCCGTGGACGAACGGTGGAACGAGTACGACCACCTTCATCTGCTGGGCCGCTACCCGGTCGAGACGGGTTCGCTCCAGGAACGACTGGACGCCTCCCTCACCTCCTGGACCGGCACGGACGACACCGCCGAGGGTTCGTGGACGTCGTTCCGCACGGGGGTGCGGTCGGCGCTGGGTGCGGTCGCGACCTCACTCGGCAAGGGACAGACCGCCCTGGTGTTCACCTCGGCGGGGGTGATCGGGGCGGCCTGCTCGACGCTGCTGGGCACCCCGACCTCCGGGTTCATCGCGATGAACAGGGTGGTGGTGAACGGATCGGTGAGCAAGCTGGTGCACGGGCGCGGCGGCACTCAGCTGTTGTCGTTCAACGACCACGCCCACCTGGAGCACGGCGGCCCGGAGCTGATGACCTACCGCTGAGCGGAACTTTTCTGCGCCCATGACATACCGACCAGTCGGTCCCGGTTTCCGCCTGGATGCGGGACCGGGACCGGGGCCGGACACCGCCGCGTGCCCGTGTGCGGCTCCAGGGCAGGCAGGGCATTCTGGAAGACATGACCGAGCACTCCTCCCCCGCCCCCGCGACCGGAACCGCTCCTGACATCGAGCACCTGGCCGCCACGTTGCGCCGTCGGCGCGCCGAGTTGGCCGACGCGAAGGCGGCCCGGATCGGCGACGGCGATATCGTTCACGAACTCACCACCCGACTGTGGGTGGGTGTGGAGATCCCGGCGGTGGTCTGCGCGGCCGCCCCGGACCCGATGCGGCTGCGCCCCTCCACCAGCCCGGTCACCTGTCTGCGCTGCCGCTCCCGACGTTCGGGCAGCGGCCGCGAACAGGTTCCCGGCCAGGAGGAACTGTGGAGCTGAGCCCGCCGGGTCAGCCGTTCGCCGCCGCGTTCGCCCGCCCCGGCTCGGCGCCCCCGCCAGGCGGAGCACGGTGTTTCAGGAAGAGCGTTCGGCGGCGCGGGCCAGGGCGGCACGCAGCCCCAGTTCATAGCCGAGGACCCCGCAGCCGGCCACGTACCCGGCGGCGACCGGAGCGGTGACGGAGGTGTGCCGGAACTCCTCGCGGGCGTAGACGTTGGAGATGTGCACCTCCACCACGGGCGCCTCGATCGCGTCGACGGCGTCGCGCAGGGCGATGCTGTAGTGGGCGTAGGCGCCGGGGTTCATCACGACCCCGGCGTAGTGGCGGGCGGTGTGGATGTGATCCACCATGCCGCCCTCGCTGTTGGTCTGTGCGCACACGACCTCCACCCCCAGCTCCTTGCCGAGCGCGGTCACCCGCTCTTCGACCTCGGCCAGGGTGGTGGTTCCGTACTGCTCGGGGTCGCGGGTGCCCAACAGGTTGAGGTTGGGGCCGTTGAGCAGCAGGACGGTGGGCGTCTTCTCGGGCATGCGCGTTTCCTGGCGTCGTTTCGGGCTGGTGGGACCAGGTTAGACCCGCGGGGCCGGGTGGCCCCGCCTCACCCGGGGCTTGCCTCGGCCAGGTAGCATACCGACCAGTCGGTTCATTACTTTGGGAGGCAACCCGTGGCGTCCACCCTGCTGTCCGCGCGCGACCTGCAGTTCCTGCTCTACGAGTGGCTCGACACCGAGGCCCTCACCCGGCGCCCCCGGTACGCCGACCACTCCAGGGAGACCTTCGACGGCGCCCTGGAGCTGGCCGAACGCGTGGCCACTGACCATTTCGCCCCGCACAACAAGGCCAACGACGCCAACGAACCCCACTTCGACGGCGAGCGCGTCCACGTCATCCCCGAGGTGAAGAAGGCCCTGGAGGTCTACGCCGAGACGGGCCTGGCCTCCATCGCCATGGACGCCTCCGTGGGCGGCGACCAGATCCCCCGCGTGGTCTCCAGTGCCTGCAATGCCTACTTCCAGGCCGCCAACCTGGGCAGCTCTGCCTACCCCTCCCTCACCTCCGGCAACGCATCCCTGCTGGTCGCGCACGGCTCCCCCGAGCAGGTCGACACGTTCGTGCGGCCCATGGTGGAGGGGCGCTTCACCGGCACGATGTGCCTGTCCGAGCCGCAGGCGGGCAGTTCCCTGGCCGACATCACCACCCGCGCCGAGGCCGCAGACGACGGCACCTACCGGGTCTTCGGCAACAAGATGTGGATCTCGGGCGGCGACCACGAGCTGACCGAGAACATCGTCCACCTGGTCCTGGCCAAGATCCCCGGCGGCCCGCCCGGGGTCAAGGGCATCTCGCTGTTCATCGTGCCGAAGTACCTCGTCAACGAGGACGGCTCACTCGGCGAGCGCAACGACGTCGTCCCCGCCGGGCTCAACCACAAGATGGGCTACCGGGGCACCGTCAACGCGCTGCTCAACTTCGGCGAGGGCCGGTACACCCCGGAGGGAGCACCTGGAGCGGTCGGCTACCTGGTGGGCGAGCCCCACCAGGGCCTGAAGTACATGTTCCACATGATGGACGGGGCCCGGATCGGGGTGGGCGCGGGCGCGATGGCGGTCGGCTACACCGGTTATCTGAAGTCGCTCCAGTACGCCCGCGAGCGCCTCCAGGGCCGCCCGCTAGGCGCGAAGAACCCGGAGGAGCCGCAGATCCCCATCATCGAGCACACGGACGTGCGCCGCATGCTGCTCGCGCAGAAGAGCTACGTGGAGGGCGCCCTCGCCCTGGTCCTGTACTGCGCCCGCCTCGTGGACGAGAAGGCCAGCACCGAAGACCCCGAGACAGCGAAGAACGCACAACTGCTGCTGGACGTGCTCACCCCGATCGTGAAGAGCTGGCCCTCCCAGTGGTGCCTGGAGGCCAACAGCCTCGCCATCCAGGTGCACGGCGGATACGGCTACACCCGCGAGTACGACGTGGAGCAGCACTACCGGGACAACCGGCTCAACGCCATCCACGAGGGCACCCACGGCATCCAGGCCCTGGACCTGCTGGGCCGCAAGGCCGTCACGGACGGCGGCGCCCGGCTGTCGCTCCTGGTAGACACGGCTCGCGCGACCGCGGAACGGGCTCGGAAGCTGGGCGGCCGCGAGGCGGAGTACGCCGACCTGCTCGACGCTGCCCTGAGCCGCACCGCCGAGACCGCCGCCGCCACCTGGTCCGAGGGCGACCCGGCGGTGGCCCTGGCCAACGCGACCCCGTACCTGGAGGCGGTGGGGCACGTGGTGGTGGCCTGGCTGTGGCTGGAGCAGCTGGTCGCCGCGCACGGCAAGGAGGGCGGTTTCTACGAGGGCAAGCGTGCCGCCGCCGCGTACTTCTTCCGCCAGGAGCTGCCCCGCACCGGCCCTCAGTTCGACCTGGTCACCTCCCGCGACCGCACCGTTCTGGACGTGTCCCCCGACGTCCTCTGACCTCTCCGGAGTCCGGCCCCCTCCAGCAACCAGCAGGCACCGAACGCAAGCTCCGCGGTGGTGGGCGGACCCAGCCCTTCTCAGGGCCCGGGTCCGCCCGCCGCCGACGGGGAAGAGCGCACCACCCTCAGCCACGCCAGCCGGTCCGTAGCGTTCGCCCGGTGCCTGGTCAGGGCCCTGCCGCGCGCAGGCGGCCGGGTTCGGGGACGTCGAGGACGAACACGTGGCCGATGTTGGCTGCCTCGTATCCGTAGTCGGCGTTGGCCACCCGCATGCGTTCCGGGGTGACCTCCACGATCCGCACGGTGATCGGTTTCTCTCGGTTCGGGAGGGTCAGGAGCCAGGGCCCGGCCAGGTAGGACAGGCCCAGGTTGTCCAGGGCGACGCGGGCCTCGGCTTCGGGGAGCGGGCCGGTGACGGGGTGGCCGAACGGGGTGACCGGGACGTGGCCGCCGGGCTCGGGTCTCAGGTAGCCCAGGACCTCTCCGTCCTCCTCTCGGTGGTGAGGGATCCAGTGCTCGGGGATCATCCGTCCTCCCCCGACAGGCGGAGCTCGGCGTAGACCCGCATGGCCTCGCTCTGGTAGTCGGCCAGCCCCGGGGCCACCCGCTCGTAGACCTCGCGCCAGGGGCCGTCCTCGGCGTAGACCCTGCCCAGGTGGGCGAAGGAGTCCGCGTCAGGGGCCCACATGAGGCTGACCTGCTGGTAGTGGATATCGATCTCGGCCTGGACGTCCGGGGAGTCGGGCGGGCTGCCCGCCCTGAGGTGCCTGGCCATCCGGGTCATCTGCTCGGCCGCCTCGGCCCGCATCCGGTCGGCCTCCTCCGGGGTGATCCGCTCCCCTGCGGCTTTGGCCTGGTCCCACTGCTCGGGCCAATCGGTGCGTGCACGCTCGGTGTAGTGGTCGGTGTCGAAGCCCGCGAAGAGCTCCTCCGGATTACTGGACACGTCGTTCTCCTCCAATGCGTCGACGGTGCGACGTACGGTCTCGACGAGGAGGCTGAGCCGGTCGCGTTCGGCCTCGAGGTCGTGCAGGTGCTGGCGCAGCGCCGTCACCTCGTCGTGCTCGGAGTCCAGGACCCGGCGGATGTCCGCCAGGCCCAGGCCGAGCTCGCGCATGACCAGGATCCGTTGGAGTCTGCGCAGCTCGCGCCGGCCGTAGTGGCGCAGCCCGCCCGGCCCGGTGCTCTCCGGGAGCAACAGGCCCACGTGGTGGTAGTGGCGCAGGGTCCGGGAGGTCACCCCGCTCATGCGGCAGACCTCGCCCATCGGCCACGACATGGCTTCTCCCCTCGTCGGGCCGGTGTTCTCCGGCCCGGAAACGACGCTAGGCGTTGACGCTACGTCAAGCGCAAGTCGGGGAGAGTTCGGTGTGCCGAACCGCTGTGAAAGGGAAGGGTGAGAGGTACCTCCGGCGCGGAAGGAAGGGCGCCCCCACAACAGAACACGAGGCAGTCGTGCGGAAACTCATCCCCCAGGACCCGACACACATCGGCCCCTACCGGCTGACCCACCGCCTCGGCACCGGTGGCATGGGGCGGGTATACCTCGCCCGTACGCCCTCGGGGATAGAGGTAGTCGTCAAGGTGGTGCTGCCCTCCCTCCTGGAGGAGTCCAGGCTGGCCGAGGGCGGCACGGACTACCGCGGGCGGTTCGCCCGCGAGGCCGAGCTGGCTTCCCGGGTTGGCGGCTTCTACACCGCCGAGGTCGTGGACAGCGACCCCGAAGCCGACTCCCCCTGGATCGCCTACGCCTACATCCGGGGCCGCTCGCTCAGGGAGGCCCTTCAGGAGGGGCCGCTCGACCCGCCCTCTCTGCGCGCTCTGGCCGCGGGTCTCGCCGAAGGGCTCCAGGCCATCCACGGCAGCGGGCTGATCCACCGCGACCTCAAACCGGGCAACGTCATCCTGGCCGAGGACGGGCCCCGCATCATCGACTTCGGGGTGGCCCGTCCCACCGAGGGCAGTTCCATGACCGCCACCGGCCACCTGTTCGGCACGCTGCCCTACATGTCGCCCGAGCAGGCCGAGGGGGCCCCACTGTCCACCGCTTCGGACATGTTCGCGCTGGGCACCCTCCTGGCGTACGCCGCCACCGGAGTCAATCCCTTCGACACCACATCCGGACCCCGGGTCCTGCTGCGGCTGGTCAGCCCACCGCCGGTCGGGATCCTGGCCTCCTTACCACCGGACCTGCGCTCCCTCATCGCCAGCTGCTGGAACCACGACCCCGAGCTGCGCCCCTCGCCTCGGCTGATCATCGAACGCTGCGTGCACGAGGACCTCCTCCGTACCTGGCCGCCCCGGCTGCTGCCGCCCGGGGCGTCGGCCCCGCCGGACCGACTGCGGTCCGAAGGGCCCACGCGGCCCTCGTGGCACCCGAATCCTCCCTAGGACGACCGGACACCACAGCCCGGCGCTCCGGGGGAACGGAACGACACCCCCACGTCCCGGTCCGGCCCGCTGCCAGGCCGGCTGCCGTTCGAGCGCACGCGGGAACCCGCTCCGCCCGGCCCCTGGCGGGGTGCGTTCCTGGCGCTGGCCGGGGCGATCATCGCACTCGTGGCCGGGATGTCCGTGTGGCTTGGGCCCTGGTTCGAGAGCGCTGGGGAGGTTCGGACGGTCAGGTCGGCGCCGGGCCCCGTCACCCGCGCCGTCTCCCGTCCCCTCCTCCGACAGCGCAGCGCAGACCCTCTGGGCAAACGCGCGGGCCGGTATCCCCGGTGAGGTGCTGGGAAGCGCCGACGGCGCCGACCTGTGGCCCCTGGCGGTCAGCCCGGACGGTTCCCTTCTGGCCACGTGGGAGATGATCAGCTGGTGCGCGTGTGGGACGTCGCCAGACGCGAGGAGCTGCGACAGCTCACCGACCACAGCGCCTTCACCCGGGGTGTGGGTTTCTCCCCCGACGGCGCCACCCTCTACACCTGTTCTGACGACGGCACGGTCCGTGCCTGGCGCGCCAGGGGCTGACCCGGGGCCGGTCAGATCGCCTCGCGGCGTTGCAGGTAGCTGAAGGCCGCCCAACCGGGCAGGACCGGGAACCAGAAGGTCAGCAACCGGAAGAGCAGCACCGCGGGCAGGGCCACGGCGGCGGGGATGCCGGCCACCGCGGTGAGCCCGCCGATCAGGGCCGCCTCGACCGCCCCGAGCCCGCCCGGGGTGGGCGCGGCCGAACCGATCGCGTTGCCCGCCAGGAAGACCACGGCGACCGCGACCAGGCTCACGTGGAGCCCGGGCCCGGCGAACGCCAGGACCGAGAAATGCAGGCACAGCACGAACGCCACGGTCAGCAGAAGGGTGCCGCCCACCCCGAGCAGGAGGCTGACCGGGCGCTGGAGCATGTCCAGCAGCCGGGGCAGGACCCCGCTGAGGTAGGGGCGCAGCCGTGAGGTGACGGCACGGCGCATTTTCGGGTGCAGGAGGACGGCGGCGACACAGACGGTCCCGGCGATGACGATGACGGCCACGGTGGGCGAGGGGGTGAAGCCGGTCCAGTAGGAGGTGCCGGTCAGGTAAGCGCACACCAGGAGCAGCGGCACGTGGATCAGGAAACCGACCAGCTGGGTGAGGCCGACCGCAGACAGGGCCAGGGAGGTGGGCACCCCCGACTTGATCACGAACCTGCTGTTGATCGCGATCGACCCCAGTCCGGCCGGGGCTGCAATGCGCACGAACGACGCCGCGTACTGCACCAGGAGGGTCCGCCACCAGGACAGGGGTGCCGGGACGAAGCCGATCAGCACCATGGCGGCGGCGAACATGCAGGTGGTGGCCATGACCAGGGCGGCCATCGCCCAGCCGGGATCGGCGTGGCGGACGGCGGACAGCTCCACCCCGGAGAGCTGGTAGACGAGTACCAGGCCGACCAGGGTGGCGACCACGACGCTGACGATGGTGCGCGGGCGCATCCGTTCCAGGCGCGCGGGTTCGGCGGGGGCCTCGGGGGCGACCGCCGCGATCTGCCGTCTCAGCTCGCCCAGGAGCTTGCGGTCGGAGCGGCTGAGCTCGGAGCGCAGACCGTGCGGCAGGCCCGGGGGCTGGAGCAGGGGCAGGACGGCGGCGGTGGCGGGCACCCCGAGCGCCCGCACGGCCGAGGCCACCGCGCGGTCGGGGCCCACCCGCAGCGCCAGCAGGGTGATCATCGCGGCCGTGTCCAGCAGAGTCCTGAGTTGGGGTGCGGCGACCGCGCCCCGGTCCACCCCGGTCAGGGCGGCGGTCCCGGGGGCGGAGGCATCGGTCTCCGGGGCGCCGGTGCCGTTGGCGGAGGTCCGGGCGTGTGCGCGGGCGCGGACGAGCACGCCGACCGTGCTGCTGTTGAGGTCGCCGTGGGCCACGCGTCTGCGGTGCAGCAGGCCGAGCTGGTGCCAGAGGCCGTCGATCAGGGTGTCGGTGATCTCCGCCGGGTCCAGGGTGGCCAGGCCCCTGACCTCGGAGCGTTCGCGGACCAGGAGAACGGTGCCGGGGGTGAGTTCGCCCAGAGCCAGGACGCGGGGGACATCGACCCCGGCGTCGCGGGCGACGGAGCTCATCAGGGCGGCGTGCTCGGCGCGTCTGCGCGCGCCGTAGAGCATGCGGGGGGCGACCGGGCCGCGGAGCAGGAGCAGGTCGAGCAGGCGCTGCCAAAACGCTCTGGAGTTCTCGGAGTTAAGCACGGACAGCTCGACCTGGCGGCCGTCGGCGAGGTCGGCCAGATAGAGGGGGTCGCCTTCCTGGTTGGTCCCTACCAGGGTGATGCGGTCCGCGGTCAGGCCGAAGCGGTGGAGTTCGGCGTGCATGCGGCCGGTGGCGGGCGGCGGGACGCTGGTGCTGATGGCGTAACGGGTCAAGGCGGCACAGGTCAGACCGACGAGGATGGTGAAGAGGACGGCGAGGATGCTGGTGACACCGGCCATGACCGCGGTGACCGCGACCACGGTGTTGGTCCCCCACAGCAGGGAGCGTACCCGCGGCTGCCCGGTGGGCATGGTGCGGGTGAACGCGATCCCGGCCGCGACGTAACCGAGGGTGGCGGCGGTCAGGACGCCCTCGGGGAGCCCGGGGAGCGGATCGGCGCTGTAGGTGGCGTTCTCCAGCTGGGCGTTGACGTAGGACGTCATGGCGTAGGCCGACACCGCCGCGACGATCGCGCGCAGCAGATCACGCATCTCCCTGACGAACAGCGTGCGCAGGACGACGAAGACCATCAGGACGATGAGCGTGAGGTTGGCGCTCACGGCGACGGTGAAGAGCAGCCAGGACGGGATCACCGCGCGGAGCTGGGTGGCGTCGTCGGTCGGCGCACCGTCGGCGATCGCGTCGCCGACGAGGATCAGGACCACGAAGACCAGGAACAGCCCGGCGATCCCCGCCAACAGGTCGACGGGGCTGCGCGGGGCCCGTGCCGCGGTTCGGCCCGGGGCGGGGGGCGGTGTGTCGGTTGGGGTTGTTGTCACGGGACAAGCCTGCCCGACTCATGGGGATTCGGGCGCCAGGGGTGGGGGTGTTTCGCCCGGCCCGTTGCGCTGCATCGGACCGACCGCTGTCTGCCCGGGCAAGCGGACGGCGCCGCCGGTTCGGGTCCGGCGACGCCGTGGTCGGGTCCGTCGCTGCCTGTGGGGCAGGCGTTGCCTACGGGTCCCCCGGGTGGGGCTACTCGGGCAGGGGGATCAGGCCGCGCTGGTAGGCGCGGACGAGGTTTCGGGGGACGCGGTACTCACGCCCACGGATGTGGACGGTGACCAGATCGGGGGTGGTGGCCTTCCACTGGGATCGGCGCGTGCGGGTGTTGGACCGCGACATCTTGCGCTTGGGTACGGCCATGTGACCTGTTGCCTTTCGGTTCGGGTTCCGGGACTCGTGTCGCGGAGGCGTGTTTGGGGGCCCGGGCGGTGCGGAGCAGAGGAGAGGGCGGTGGGCCGTGTGCCCACCGCCCGTCGGCTCGCCGTTCACCGGACCCTGTGCGGATCCTGGTTACTTGCGCTGGTAGCGGCGCTGGAAGCGCTCCACCCGACCTGCGGTGTCCACGACGCGGGCGGTGCCGGTGTAGAAGGGGTGACTGGCGCTGGAGATGTCCACGTCGACGACGGGGTAGGTGCGCCCGTCCTCCCACTCCATGGTCTTCTCGCTGGTGCGGGTGGACCGGGTGAGGAAGGCGAAGTCGGCCGCCTTGTCGCGGAAGACGACGTGCTTGTACTCGGGGTGGATGTCTTTCTGCATACGGGTCTCCGTAGGGTTCGGGCCGTCGGGCGTCGGCTGCGGGGCGTGCTCCTCGCGGAATGCGGGTCAGCGCTCCTCGCGGAACTCGACGTGGCGGCGGAGTTTGGGGTCGTACTTGCGCAAGACCAGGCGGTCGGGAGTGTTGCGTCGGTTCTTCCGGGTCACGTAGGTGGTCCCGGTCCCCTCCGTGGACTTGAGCTTGATGATGGGCCGAACGTCGTTGCGTGCCATGAGCGCCTCCTCTGGGATGTCAGACCTGCCAACCAAATGATAACCGTTTTCATTCCCAGTAGAACCACGCGACCCCAGGTGCCGCCACACGCCCCAATGCGCAGGAAAAGCTACTTTCTGTGATTACCTCGTGACAAATAGTTGAGACCGGTGCGGTGCGCACCCCGGGTCGGAGGAGAGCCATGGTGTCCGAGCACAGTCCCAGCCGACGACAGATCCTGCGCGGCGGAGCGGGGATCGGCGCCCTGACCGCCGCGGCCCTGTTCGGCGACGCCTCCCGCCCGGCCCCAGCCGCCGCAGCCGTCCCCGACACCGGTTCCGCGCCCGGCTTCACCGGGGTCCCGGCGGCCCAGGCCGACTCGATCACCGTCCCGCCCGGCTACACCGCCCGGGTCCTGCTCCCCTGGGGCGCGCCGCTGCACCGTGACACCCCTCGCTGGCGGGCCGACGCCACCGACGGGGCCGACACCGCCGCGCGCCAGGTCGGCACCGGACACAGCGGGCTGCACTACGTTCCGCTGCACCCCGGCCACGACGGCGGGCGGCGCGGGCTCATCGTGGTCAACCACTCCTGGATCGACCCGGTGCTGCTGCACGCCGACGGCGGACGCTCGGCCAACGGCGCCCGCACCGACAAGGAGATGGCTTCCCTCGGGGTGACCGTGGCCCGCATCGAACTGACCGACGGGCGCTGGCGGGTGATCGACGACGAACTCAACCGGCGCCTCACCGCCACCTCGCCCACCACCGTCGCCGGCCCCCTGGCCGGGCACCGGAGCCTGGAGACCGGCACCGATCCAGCGGGGGTCATCGGCGGTTCCGCGCACGCCACCACCCCCTGGGGCACCTATCTGACCGGGGAGGACACCCTCACCGACGTCTTCGGCACCGACGACCGGAGATGGAACGCCACCGCCGCCCAGCGCCGCTACGGGCTCACCGCGGACGGTTCGTCCTACGGCTGGCACACCCACCAGAGCCGCTTCGACCTGGCCCGCGAACCCAACGAGGCGCACCGGTTCGGCTGGACCGTGGAGATCGACCCCCTGGATCCTTCTTCCCGGCCCGTCAAGCGCACGGCGATGGGACGGCTGGCGCACAGCGGCGCGGCCGTCACCGAGTCCCGCGGCCGCGCGGTGGTCTACATGAGCGACCGGACCCACATCTACAAGTTCGTGGGCGAACGACTCTGGCGCGATTCGCGGGGCCGGGGCCCGGGGCCGCTGGACGCGGGCACCCTCTACGCGGCCCGGTTGGGCTCCAACGGCCTGGGCACCTGGCTGCCCCTGGTGCACGGCCGGTCCGGGCTGACCCGCGGCGACGGTTTCACCGACCAGGCCGACGTGCTGCTGCGGGCACGCGAGGCCGCCGACGCGGTGGGAGCCACCGAGCTCCGGGAGCCCGGCAGCCCGGCCGTGCACCCGGAGACCGGAACGGTGTACTGCCCCGAGGCCTCCGCAAGCGGATCCGGGCGCGTGCTGTCATGGACCGAGGGCGCCGGCGACCACGGTGCGACCCTCTTCTCCTGGAGCGAGTTCGCCCGGGCCGGGGCACCTTCGGGCGACGGTCAGGGGGCGGTCTTCGCGGCTCCGGGCGGGGTGCACTGCGGGGACGACGGCCGCCTGTGGATCCGCACGGATGTGGCCCGGCTCGGCGATGCGGCCGAGGGGGCGCGTGAGCAGGTCGGCAACAGCGCGCTGCTGTGCGCCGACCCTGCCAGCGGCGAGGTGCGCCGTTTCCTGACCGGACCGCACGGCTGCGGGATCGCGGGGACGACGGCCAGCCCGGACCAGCGCAGCCTGTTCGTCACCGTGCAGGGGCCGGGTTCGACCTCGGCCCGGCTGGGCGGCCCCACGGTGGACGACCCGCGCGCGCTGAGCAACTGGCCGGGGTTCGACCCCGCCGGACGGCCCCGGTCCGCGGTCGTGGTGGTGCGCAAGGACGACGGCGGGATCATCGGGACCTGAGGGCTGGTACGAGGCGGGGCAGACCCGTAGCCGGAAGGTGGGGCGTCCCGCCTTCTTCGGCGGCGTCCCGCTCCCGTAGTTTGGGCGCGTGAGCAAGGAGACCAACGCCCCGGCAGCAGACCGGGAGACACCACCGGGCACACCCTGGGAAGCGCTGCGGCGACCGCGCTTCCTATGGTCGCTCTGGCCCTGGCGGAGCCTGGGCTACCTCGCCTCCACCGTGCTGACCGGGACCGTGCTCGCCGTGCTGATCTCGCCGATCACCTTCCCCCTCCTCTTCCTGGGCACGGCCCTGGAGGAGATGGCCCAGGGGCAGAACCACCCGACCTGGTTCCTGGCCGTCCTGCTCGGTCTGGGGCTGGCCCTGCTGCTGGCCTTCGGCCCCCTGGTCGCGGTCCCGGTCGCCCGGCTGGAGCGGTGGCGGATACGTCTGGTGCACCCCCGGCTGCGCAGCGGGCACCGGCCCACCGGCAAGGGCGCCCTGCGCTGGGTCCGGATCCGCTACACCGAGGCCGCGACCTGGCGGGAGTTCGCCTACCTGCTCCTACTGGTCGTCGTCTTCGGATCCGTCAGCTGGACCGTGGTGTACCTGTTCGCGCTGATGGGCCTGTTCCTGATCGCCAGCCCGCTGATCACCGCGTTCGGCGAGACCGTCGCCCTCTTCCCGTGGGAGTTCGACACCCCGGCGAGCACGCTCCCCCTGGTCGCCGCCGGGCTCGTCCTCCTCTTGGCCGCCCCCTACGCCGTCGCCGTCACCGCCCACGCGCACGCCGCTCTGGCCCGCCTCCTGCTGGACGACCGCGGCACCGAGGGGCTGCGTTCGGAACTGGTGGAGGTCACCCGTTCCCGCGCCCGGCTGGTGGACGCCTTCGAGACCGAGCGCCGACGCATCGAACGCGACCTGCACGACGGTGCCCAACAGCAACTGATCTCCCTGGCCATGCAGGTGGGTCTGGCCCGCATGGACGCCCCGCCCGGCAGCGACATGGAACGCACCCTGACCTCGGTCCACGCCCAGGCCAAGGAGATCATCGGTTCCCTGCGCGAGATCGTCCACGGCATCCACCCCAAAGTGCTCAGCGACCGTGGGCTGCCCGCAGCCCTACCGGAGCTGGCCGACCGCTCCGCGGTACCGGTGCGCACCCGCGTCGACCTGTCCCGGCGCCTGCCCGTGCACGTGGAGAACACCGCCTACTACGTGGCCGCCGAGTCACTCAGCAACGTCACCAAACACGCCGGGGCCACCGGGGTCCGGTTGAACGCCTCCCTCGACGGTGACACGCTGGTCCTCGAAACCATCGACGACGGCCAGGGCGGCGCTGACCCCGACGGGGGCACCGGGCTGACCGGCCTGGCCGACCGGGTCGCCGTCGTGGGCGGTCGGATCTGGCTGTCCAGTCCCCCCGGCGGTCCCACACGGCTGCGAGCGGAGATCCCTTGTCATCCATCCGGGTAGTACTGGCCGAGGACGGCGCCCTGCTGCGCGAAGGTCTGGCCGGCCTCCTCCAACGCTTCGGGTTCGCGGTCGCCGCCTCGGTCGGCGACGCCGAGGCCCTGGTCGCGGCGGTCGAGGAGCACGAACCCGACCTCGTGGTCACCGACATCCGCATGCCCCCGGACTTCAGCGACGAAGGCCTGCGCGCCGCCGTCCGGATGCGCCGGACCCGGCCCGCCCTGCCCGTGGTGGCGCTCAGCCAGTACGTGGAGTCCAGCTACGCGGCAGAGCTCCTCGACTCCCAGAACGGCCACGGCATCGGATACGTCCTAAAGGAGCGCGTGGTGGACGTCGCTGACTTCGCCGACACCCTGCGCCGCGTTCACGGCGGCGGAACGGTCATCGATCCGGCCGTCGTGCGCCAGCTCGTCCGCCGGCGCAGCACACCGCTGGAACGCCTCTCCGAACGCGAACGCGAGGTCCTGGCCCTGCTCGCCGAGGGGCACTCCAACGCGCGGATCGCCCGGGACCTGGTGGTCTCCGAACCCACCGTGGGCAAGCACATCGGCAACATCCTCGCCAAACTGGACCTGCCCCCGGACGGCACCGACGTGGACCGCCGCGTCATGGCCGTCCTGACCTACCTGAGGGAACAACCCGACTAACGGCTGCGCGAGCGGCCCGGGGAGGCGGCCAGGGCGCGCCGCACGCTAACTCGTCGAGGAGGAGCAGGTACTTCCCAGGGAGCTGGCCGAGACCGAACGGGATCTGCTCGTCACAGTCCAGCAGTCGGTGGACACGATCGTGCGCTCTCCCCTGAACGAACGGGAACTGCTCGACGACGCCACCCGTGTCCGGGTCGTCCTGACTGATGTCGAATGGAGTATCGCCCGACAGCTGCGGGAACAGTCCGTGTGGCGAACGAAGATCGAGCAGACGCCCTCTCGGGGGCGCAGAGCCGGGCTGCCGCCGATCAGGCTCTCGCCGAACTCGTCGAACAGCAGCAGCGCACCATCGGCCAGATCGAGACCATCACCCGGCACGCACAACACGTCCTGGCGGCACAGGAGCGGCTCGCTGACGCGGAGGCCGCGCACCGCCTCACCCACCTGCGGTCCAGCATGAGCGAAGAGGGCGTGGGCAGTGCGGCCGCGGCGGAGGCCGACGCCTCCCCACTCGAGTCGCTACGACTGGCCCGGGAAAGCGCCCGCCGGGTCACCGAGCTCGTAGATCCGCCCACCCACTGACCGAGTCGGCCCGTACGGAGACCGGGCCGGGATCGGTCTCCGTACGGGCCGCAGACCGCGACAGGGGCGAGAACAACCGGAAAATCAACCGTCACCCCCTGGCCGCGGAGGGCTTCACCCGGTAACCTGACCGCGAGTGGGAGCGCTCCCAGTCTTCGGGAGGGGCACCCGGCCCAGAAGGACACCGGGTGGCACGGGAAACGCAACGGAGGCAACACACCGAAGGAAGGCTATGTCCCGCACACGCAAAGCCATCGGAGCCGCCCTGGGCTCCGCCACGGCTCTGGTAGCAGGAGCCGCACTGCTCGGCCTGCCGCCAGCGGCCGCTCAGGACTCCGAGTTCTACGCCAACCCCGACACCTCGGCGGCTGTCTGGGTCCAGGAGAACCCGGACGACCCCCGAGCCGAAGTGATCGGCGAGCGCATCGCCTCGACCGCGCAGGCCACCTGGTTCACCCACTACAACCCGGACGAAGTCCGTGCCGAGGTGGACGCCCTGGTCGGCGCCGCACAGGCCCAGGGACAGATCCCCATCCTGGCGGTCTACAACATCCCCGGCCGTGACTGCGGCAACCACAGCGACGGCGGGGCCCCGGACCACGATTCCTACCGCGCCTGGGTGGACGAGGTCGCCGCCGGGCTGGAGGACCGCCCCGCCACCATCGTCCTGGAACCCGACGCCCTGCCCCTGGTGAGCGGATGCAGCGACCCCTCCGACCTCCTGGAGTCGATGGCGCACGCGGGCAAGGCACTCATCGCGGGCTCCTCCGAGGCCCGGGTGTACTTCGACATCGGCCACTCGTCCTGGCTCTCGCCCCAGGCCGCCGCCGACCTGCTCAACGGCGCAGACATCGCCAACAGCGCCCACGGTGTGTCCACCAACACCTCCAACTACAACTGGACCGAGGACGAGGTGGCCTACGCCGAAGCCGTCATCGCCGCCACCGGAGTGGCCGGGCTCGGGGCCGTGATCGACACCAGCCGCAACGGCAACGGTCCAGCGGCGGACGAGGAGTGGTGCGACCCGCCCGGCAGGATGATCGGCCAGCCCAGCACCACCGACACCGGAAACCCGACGATCGACGCCTTCCTGTGGACCAAACTCCCCGGCGAGGCCGACGGCTGTATCGCACCCGCCGGGCAGTTCGTGCCCCAGGCTGCCTATGACATGGCGGTGGACGCGCCCTGGCCCCCGAACGGTCCCGGCGACCCGGGCGAGGAGCCCACCGACCCCGGCACGGATCCGACCGATCCCCCTTCCGGTGAGGACTGCACAGCGGAGTACCGTCTGGTCAGCGACTGGGGAAGCGGGTTCCAGGCCGAGGTGACGGTCACCGCTGGCGCGGACCTCACGGGTTGGGCCGTGACGTGGACTTATGCCGACGGCCAGCGGGTCGACCAGGGCTGGAACACCGGTATCAGCAGCAGCGGAGCGCGAGTCACCGCCACCGACCTGGGCTGGAACGGCTCCCTCAGCGCCGGGGAGAGCACCAGCTTCGGTCTGACGGGTACCCACACCGGCAGCAACGGCGTCCCCGAGACGGAGTGTGCCGCGGCCTGACAGCGGCCTGCCGGGGGCAGACGGCGGGCGGGGGCGCGGTCCCCGCCTCCCCCGCCGTCACCTCGGAACCGTCACCGTGCGCGAACATGCCTGCCCTGGTAACGGGTGCGGCGGCGAGTCGGGGACTGGCGGTGCGGCGAGCCCCGGACGAGAGGGCCCCGGCATCTAGCTTGAGAGCATGAACCCGACCGAGAGAATCTACTCCGCTCTGGTCGAACGCGACCGGGAGTCGGAGGAGCAGCTGCCCGACCGGGTACGCGGCGACCTCCCGCGCAACGGCCTGCGCCTGATCTGGGCCAACACCCTGCAGTCCTCCGGGGACCAGGTGGTCAACGCCTCCACCGTCCTGCCATGGCTCTTCCACGCCCTGGGCGTGCCCGCGGCGCTGGTGGGCGCGCTGGTTCCCGTCAGGGAGGCCGGTTCGATGCTGCCGCAGGCGCTGTTGACACCGCTGGTCCTACGGGCCCGGTACCGCAAGCGGGTGTTCGTCACCGGCTCACTCGTCCAGGCGTGCTCGGTGGCGGTCATGGCGGGAGCGGCTGCGCTGGGCCAAGGGCTCTCGGCCGGTGTGGTCATCGTGGCCGCCCTGGCGGTGTTCTCACTGGGCCGCTGTCTTTGCTCAATCTCCTCCAAGGACGTGCAGGGCCGCACCGTGCCCAGCGGAGAACGCGGCCAGGTCAACGGCCTGGCCACGGCCGCGGCGGGGCTGGTGGCCATCACGTTGGGTCTGGGGATCCGGGTGTTCGGCGGTGATGACCTGGACCCGGCGCCTCTCGCCTGGCTGTTGGGCGGCGGCGCCGCCCTGTGGGTGGGGGTGGCCTGGGTCTACGCCCGGATCCGGGAACCGGCCGACGAACCAACCGCGCACGGGCGCGGCACCGACTCCGGCGATCCCCCGGTGCGGTGGCACGACTGGCTGGTCCGGACCTACCGGCTGCTACGCGAGGACCGTACCTTCCGGCGATTCGTCTCCGTACGCGGTTTCCTCCTGGTCTCGGCGCTGAGCCCGCCGTTCGTGATCACCCTGGCCACCCAGTCGGGGACCACCGGCCTGTCGGGCCTGGGCAGCTACATCCTCGCTTCGGGGGTCGCCGCGTTGTTGGGCGGCCGCCTGTTCGGCCGGCTCGCCGACAGGTCGAGTCGAAAGCTGATGACGTTCGGGGCCGCGGTCGCCTCAGCCGTCATCCTCGTTCTGGTGCTGGTCGTCTCCCTGCCGGGCTTCACCGGTACGACGGTGTGGGGGTCGGCGCTGTTCATCGGCTGCTACTTCCTGCTGGCCCTGACGCACACCGGTATCCGGGTGGGGCGCAAGACCTACGTCGTCGACGTGGCCGAAGGGGACCTGCGCACGACCTACGTGGCGGTGTCGAACTCGGCGATGGGACTCATCCTGCTCGTGGTCGGCGGCCTCAGTTCGCTGTTGGCGGTGTTCGGCGTGGTGTGGGCGCTGGTCTTCCTCGCCGCGCTGGGCCTGGTCGGTGTGGTCGCCGGAGGCGGGCTGCCCGAGGTCTCCCGGGGGTAGGGCGTGTCCGGGAGCATTACACCCCCGGGAAGCGGAACGACAGAGGGCTTCGGAGACCAAAAGTTCACATTGCTTACTTATGCTACTTTTATCGATCCTCGCACCCCTTGCACCAGCTGCGGGCCCCTCCCTGTTCTGGCTACCGCACGACAGTGCGGTCCTCGGGGTGTCCCCCACCCAGGCCTGAGAGCACGATGCCGGACACCGACCAGTTGACACCAACCTCTTCTACCCCCACGGAACAGGCCGCACCACCCGCGCCCGAGGCAAAGCCCGGTGCCGACCCGAAACCCAAGGCCAAGAAGCCCAAGCCCGGCAAGATGTTCGGGCCGCGCTGTCTGGTACCCCTGCTGGACCTGGAAGCAGGACAGACGGTCCTGTTCCTCAAACATGACCAAACGCTCGTCCGCTCGGTGCAGCGACGCGGCGCCGTTCCGCTAAGCGTGGTGTACACCGAACCCAAGGCGGGCGAGTCCGCCAAGGGCAAGATCTACCTGGACTCGCCGCACGCGCCGCTGCCGTTGGCGGACGCTTCTGTGGATCACATCGTGCTGAACTCGGTCAACGCGGCATGGTGGCGGCCCGAACGTCTGACAGAGCTCGCAAGGGTCACGGCCCCGGGCGCCACCCTGCTGTTCGGTGCCGACTCCCGAGCCCGTTTCCCCCGGCGGCAAGCGGCTCAAACACCCGGCAGCGGACGACGTCTGCTGACCGCCGCTGGTTTCACCCGCACGCAGGTCTACGGGGTCCGGCACGGTTTCCACGACCCCCGGTTCCTCGTGCCCCTCGATCGGGCCGGTGCGCGCTCCTGGTTCCTCACCTCGGTCTACCCTCCGCAGAAGAACCACCACGCACGCATGGCGGCGCTGTTGGCGCGCCTGCCGCGCACCCCGCTCGACCAGATGTTCTTCCCGAACATACTGTTCGCGGCCGAGCGTGAGCGAGGGCTCTGATGCTGAACAGGATCGTCGACGCCGTCCGTGCCGGACTACCGGAATCGGCCCCGCCCCAAGCGGCGGCCGCGCTGACCCCGCCCCACTCGGCGGTGGTCCTGGGCAGCCGGTGGGAGGGCCGTGTGGTCTACGCCCTGTTCGCACCGCGCGGGCGCGTCCCCGCGGTGGTGGTCAAGGCCGACACCCACCCCGATTACCAGCCGCGGCTGCGCCAGGAACACGACGCCCTGGTCCGAGCCGCCGCGAATCCGGCCATGGCCGGGCTCGCTCCCCTGCCCCTGGGCGTGCACCAGTGCGGAGACGCTGTGGTCATGGCCCAGACAGCCCTGCCCGGCACCCCGCTCAATGTGGTGTTGCGCCGACGGTTCCGGCAGAGCAGGCGCCTCAGCGCCCGTGACCATGCCAGGGTCCTGACGTGGTTGAACACGTTTCACGGCTCCGTGTCGGAGGAGTCCGTGATCATCGGTCCGGAGGTCGTGCTGGAGCGCCTGGCACAGGCCCTGCCGAGTGAGGCGCCCGGTGCCGAGGAGCTGACCCGGTGGGTGAGCGGTACCGGCGCCGACCTGGGCGCCCTCACCATTCCGGTACGTCCGCTGCACGGGGACCTGGCACCCAGCAACTGCTTCGTGCACCGGGGCCGCGTGCGCGTGGTCGACTGGGAGGGTGATGTAGCGCAGGGGCCGCCCCTGGCGGAGGTGCTGGTGTTCCTGAACCACTACGCCCGCGCCATCCCCGGACCGGACTCCCGGCTGCGCGATCCCCAGGAGAGGTTCCTGGAGGCGTTCTCCGGACAGGGGTGGCTGAACGATCTCACCTGGGACACCTGGCGCAGGCAGCTGCGCACCCTGGGCCTGCCCGAGGAGGCCGCCGAGTACCTGCTCGTGGCCACCCTGGCGGACCTGGCCACCGGCCAGGCCCCCACCACGCACGCCAAGCGGTCGGGTTCACGGCACAACTGGTCGGGTCTGCTAGCCCTGTACGCCGAACAGCGACAGACGGCGTCCGTGGAAACGGCCTCCCACGGGGGCGCACGGGTTCCGGCTGCCGCCCCCTGACCGGGGCGGCCCCGAAGCCGCCCGCCGGCTCACTGGGGGAGCGGCGGGCGGGCAGGGGCCGGGCTGACAGCGCACACACTCAGCGGCCCCGGCGGGCACGATGCGGCGCGACGGCCGCCGCTCAGCCGTTCATGTAGAGGTTGGAGGTACCGCTGCTCTGGTAGCCCTCGGTCGCCAGGATCATGTAGTGGCTGAAGGAGCCCAACTGCATCCCGGCACCGGTCCAGGCGTCGAAGTGGTTTCCGCTGGTGATGGTCCCGCCGGTGCGCGTGGACTGGCGGACGCTCCAGTACTGCGGGAACGTCTCGCTGTCACCTTCCACGGACGGGGCGTTGTAGCGCATCGTGCGGTAGAGGTCGTAGGTGCCGCCGTCGCTGTACACAGTGCCCCGGTACTCCCCCTCGGGCCGGTAGGTCCCGAAGTTGTCGACGACGTAGTACTCCACGAGTGGGTTCGAGGTCCAGCCGTACAGGCACAGGTAACCGTTGCCGGACGGGTTGAAGCTTCCGGAGTAGTTCACGCTCCTGCGACCCCCGTTGCTCCATCCCTTGCCGCAGACGAAGTTTCCGGTGTTGGTCCAGGACGTGCTGTAGTTTCCGCCGTTGCCCAGAGTCATGGAAACCGAGCCGCCGCCGTCGGTCCAGAAGGAGTAGAAGTAGCCGTCGTGGGTTCCGGTCTGGTTCTCGGTGATGGTCTGCGCGTGCGCGGTACCGGGCAGCAGCAGCGAGGGCGCCGCCACCGCCAGCGCTCCGGCCCCGGTGAGGCTGATGAAGTTCCTGCGGCTGAACGGGGGTCTGGGGGTGTCGTTCACGGTCAGCTGCCTCCTGATGAGGGCCGTCGGGAAGTCGGCAGATCGCCGTGCCACGAAGTATCTGCTTCACGTTCACCGTCGTCAATAGTTTCCGAAAAATTTCGGAACGATTAACACTCGTTAAATTAGCATTCTGCCAGCTCACAACGCGTTTTGATGATCGAAACCATCAACTACACCGGAACCCGGTTCCAGATACTTGCGGATCCGGCGAGGATTTCCGAAAGTTTTCGGCCGATTCCGAGCATGAGCGGGAGCTGGGGACACCGCGAGCTGTCAGCGCCCGAAAACGAGCCTGTGGATAACCCGGTTGACCCGCTTTCACCGGCACATACTGGAAAAATGCTCTCCCAGAACGCCCGCGCCCTGCTCGGCGCGCTCCTGCGCGACCTGCCCGGCGACCGGTACATCCTCACCCTGCACACCCGGCACGCGATGTCCACTGCCCTCGATCGCCGAGGCGAGGGCTTCGATGTCGAACACCCCGAGGTGGTGGAGCGGCTGTACACCGCCCTGACCGCCGAAGCCCCCGCCGCCGTGATCGTGCGTACCTTCACCAACCGCCTCTCCCACACCCTGCCCGACGGGACCGCGATCCCGGTCAAGCGGGTCCTCGGCTGGCGCCTGGGAGGAGGGTCCATCACACCCGTGGACGAAGCGGAGATGTTCAACGCCCACTGTGTCGACGCGGCCTCGGGCGAGCCCATCCCGCCCGAACGCGGAGTGGAGTACACGAGCGCCCCCGGGGTGGAGCTCCCGGCCTTCGAGCAGCCCTGATCGATCACCGACCCACCGGCCCCGGCCGCGCGGTACTCACACCTGTCCCGCGAAGGTGATCTCCGGGTAGAGCTCCGCGGACTCCTGGTCGAAGAACCGGATGGTCCACTGAAGGTACTCGTCGTCCTCCGCGGCGAAGCAGTCTTCCTCCCAGGCGCCGCTCTGGCCCGGGGCCAGGCTGTCCGGCGGGTTGACACTGCTGCCGTAGACGGGCGCCTGGGACTCCATGAGCGGGTCTCCCACCGAGCAGGAACTCGTCACAGAACCGGTGTGCAGGTTCTGGTCGGTGCCGTTGGTGATGTGCACCGTCCACGCGAGGTAGGGCAGGTCTCCCTCCTCACCGGTGGTGGCGTTGAAGCCGTCCTCGGCCACGCGTCGCTCGACGCCGTCGATCCGGATGGTGAAGCCGTCACCGAAGTCGTGCTCGGTGTCGAGGTCGACGACCAGGGACTCGTATGCGGTGTCGGGATCGTTCGCGTACCCCTCCGTCTCCGCCATTCCTTCCTGCACGTACTCCATGCCCACGACGTCGTCCGAAGCCCCATCCGGTTCGGAGCCCGAGGAGCAGGCGGCCAGCCCGAGCGTGAGTACCACGGCGGCGGGGATCTTCGAGGTGCGCATCTTCGTTCCTGAGGAAAGTCAAGGGGCGACAACCGCCCCGAAGAAACAGATCATCGGAATTCAGTACGTTGACAAGATCAACGCGAATCCAAACAGCGAAGCGTGGCAGGCGCCGTCCAGCGCCCGCCACGGCGACTACTGCAGGGTCCACTCGCAGCCGCCCGAGAGCTCCAGGGCGACATCGCCCTCGGCGACCACCACGGTGCCGGGGCCCTCGATGTTGTTGTTGGAGATGATGTCGTCGAGCTCCCCGGACAGGCCGGACAGCCGGGCGTAGTAGCAGAACGGGAAGAGGTCGTCGGGGTCCGGACCGCCCGTGGAGTAGGTGCCGGGCTCGATGTCGTTGCCGACCTGATGGATGCCGTTGCCGATCGTGGCGGACACCTCCGGCTCAGGTTCCGGCTCGGGCTCCTCCTCTTCCTGGGACTCGTCCTCGGACGCCTCCTCCGTCTGCTCGGAGGCGTCCTCCTCGGGCTCCGTGGACTCTTCACGGACCGCGGCGTCGCCGCCCTGCCCCGAGGAGGTGTCGCTACTGAGGACGGAGAGGCATCCGGCGAATATGAACAGGATCAGCAGGAGGCCGAGGCACCCGCCGCAGCCGGCACCGATCTTCTTGCCGGTGGACATGCCCTGCTTCGGCGGAACCGGAGCCCCCGGAGGCATGGGCGGACCGAAGGGAGGCTGCTGGGGCGTGGTCATGGTGATCTCCGGTGTGTGTAGGGGGAGGGATCGAACACCTCCAGGCCGTGCACACACAACATACATCACATGCTGTTAACAACGCCAACACTGTTAACAAATTCAGGTTGACCGCTGGAAGCCTCTACACGGCCGGGGTCCATGGCCATGGTGGCTCTGTGGCAGCATGAACGTGTCCGGCAGCCAGCTCGACCCGGCACGTCACCAGGAGTCCCCCACTGTCCCCGCGACACAGCACACGACCCGGCGCCGAGGCGCCGTCCACAGCGCAGCCTCTGAGTCCCGCTGCCGAAGAGGCCAGGGATCAGATTGCTCAGAGCACCGGCTTTCTGACCATCGGAAGTCTGGTGTGCGTCGGCCTCGGAATCGCCGCCGGACCGGGACTGGGCACCGCGTTCATCCTCGTGGCCGTGGTCGTGTTGCTGGGCTCCCTGGCGATCTACGTCCCCCTGGAAATGAAGGAACGCCGCTTCCTCAAGCACGAGGCTCAGCGCGGGCAGGCCCACGGCCGGGACTACGTCGACCCCGATCTGCTCACACAGCGCGATCGCGACACGCTGGTCCCGCTCCAAAGAGCGGTCGACTCGGTTCTGGCGTCGCCCCTGCACGGCTCCGGTCAACTGCTGGACACGACGCGGAACAGCGTCGTACTCCGTGACCTGGAATGGCAGATCGCCTGTGACCTGTGGAAGGCATCGCGGGCCGAGGTCGATCTCACCGCGGTCGGCGAGCCCCGCGGCGACGGTGAGATGGCGTTGTCCGCGCACGAACGGGCCACACGGGCGATCGAGGAGATCCGTTCGGCCGCGACCAACCGCACCGACGCGATCACTGGCTACGCCGCCCGGGTCCGACAGGCCCAGGAACGCCTGGAGGACGCGGAGCGAGCCGCGGAGTACGAGCGGATCGCCAATGACCTGTTGGCGGAAACCTCCGGCGGCACCCAGCAGGACGAGGCCCTGCAATCTCTACTGGCGGTCCAGCAGGAGGCGCTGAAGATCGCTCAGCTCCACCACGAGCTGGGGCTGTGACCCGTGAACGGGGGGTCGCTGACCGCCCGAGACGAAAACGCGCCACAAGTTACGCAGGTGCGGACAGAGACAGCGACCGCTCAGGCCCTGGCCAGAGACTCCGGGGTGGGAGGAGCAGCGGTCAGCTCTTCGGGGGCCGTCAGGTACCAGGCTTCCAGAGTGAGCTCGCTGAGCTCGTCCAGCTCGATCCCGTCCAGGTGGACGACAACCCAGCCGAACCCGCCCGCGGTGAACTGCACCTCGAACACCTCGGGCCGTTCGGCGACCAGTGCGGTCTGCTCCAGCAGGGTCTGCTTGAGCCCCACCGTGGCAGTACGCGGCCACAGGTACCCGAAGGGCTTTCCGCCCACGCGGAAGGTCGTGTACCGCTCCGAATCCTTGGCCTCGCACTGCGGCAGCGCACGCGCCAACCGTAGGAACCGCTCGATCTCAACACCCATGATTTCCGCACCCATGGGATGAGACAACCACATCCCACCGACATGCGGACCTCGACCCTGTCGGCCTCAGGGGTCGCACTACGGGCGCGGAAAACCTCAGGAAATCAGGAGAAGTGATGGGCTACGCCAGCGCCGCCACGACCCACTGTTGGTCGCCGTACCGCGCCAGCAGCCTCCATGTCCCCTCGGGCTCCTCCCCCAGAACACGCGTGAGCAGGACCTGTTCCTCTCCGGCGGCTCCGGAGCCTTCGCTCTCACCCCCGGTTTCCCGAAAGATCAGCACCTGCTGCGGACGGTGCTCCACGACGCGGCCCTCGTCCCAGACCTCCAGCTCCGCCTGTTCCTGCTCGCCCTCGAGCGCCTGCCGGAAGCAGGTCAGCGCCACCTCGTCCGCGGACCCGTCGTAGACCCAGCGCGTGCCCAGGACGGAATGCTCCAGGGTTCCCACGAGGTGATCACCGTGGTCGGGCAGGGGTGCGCCCCGGTAGGTCAGCGGCAGGTGGAGGAGCTGCCCCGCGTGCCGGAGCAGGAACACCTCCACCCCGACCTCACCTGCGGGGTCATCGAACCTGTAGGTGCCGAGCACGTCGGTACTCCCCTGCCCCGCCCATGACTGGCTGTCCAGCCACGCGCTGATCAGATCCGGTTTTTTCGGTGTGAGAGTGGCCTTGTGGATAATCGCCATGGGCGCCAGTATCCACCCCGGGGCCGGGGAAGGCGCGTTCGGGCACCGGTGGACCGGGCCCGGCCCGAGGGGTGGTCGGGCCGGGGAACGGGGTCAGACGATGTTGACGTCGACGCAGACGTAGAAGGCGTTGGCGGTGTCGGCCACGTTCCAACGGGCCAGGACGGTCTGGTGGCCGCTGTAGCCGGACAGGTCGACGTTGTGGGAGAAGTTCCACGGCGGGCGTGCGCCGCCGTCGTTGAAGCTGTCGACGAGTTGGCCGTTGATGAAGTACTCCCACGTGGCGGTGGAGTGGGCGGCGGTGATCGTCCAGCTGAAGGTAGCGTTGGTGCCGACGTTGGCGACCTGCCAGCCGTAGTTGTCGTTGTCCAGCTCGGCGAAACGCGCGTTGCCGCCCGAGCAGCTCATCAGGCCCTTGGGGCCCTCGACGCTCTGCGGCTCCCACCGGATTCCGCCGCACTGGACGACTCCGGCGGCGCACTGGGCCTGACGGCTGGCGGGGGTGTCGATGTAGCCGTGCGCGTTGGCCGCACCGGTCGGCAGGAGAGCGAAGACGAGTGCGGTGGCGGCGGCGACCGCGGTGGGGGCGCGGAGCTTGCGGTTCTTCATGGGCTTCGTCCTTCTCGAGGGTCACAGGCCTCCGGGGCGGGCCGGAGGCCGTAGCGGGGGGACCGGGGCCGTTCTCCAGCCCAGGACGGCTCGATTCGCGGCCACGGGGCTCGAACTCTTCCCGGCGTTCGCGAAGGGAGGTGCTCTCAGGAATTCCGAGCTGTCCCGGAATTTTCTGGACCTGTTGTCGAGCAGATTAGGCAGCCGCTAATTATCTCGTCAAGGCCTGTTTTCGCTTTGGGATCGAGTACCTTTAACACGGTTCTGCGAATCACAAGGAGCCGTTTCCGCACTGGTACTGTCGGGCACTCGGGATCGCAATCCCCCAAACTGGAAAGACTCTTACCAGATCCTCGACTGGTCTACCGAGAGGATTTCCGAGTTCCCTCCGGCGAGTATCCCGGCCGACAGTAAAAACTGTCGCCGCGGACAGATCTTCCTTCCCTTACCGGAGGTGCTCCACAGCCACTGACCAGTGCATCAGCGGGCACGGGAAAACCAGGACCGCGCACAGGGCCCTCCGCACCCCGGCACCGGACCGGTGAACACGGACAGGAAATCCGCATGCCCGGGCCCACCGCTTCACAGACGCCAACAGCCCCACCGGGCCGTGCGCTCTTTGTCTTCCTGACTGCGATTTCGGTGCTTTCGTTCACCGCCCGCCTACCAGCGCTGCCGGACATCGTGGATACGTTCGGTGTTGATTTCGCCCCGGTCAACCTCTCGATCGTTGGATGCGCGGTCGCGACCGTCCTGGCGGAGGCGATTTCCGCTGCCCTCCTTGCAGGAAAGGGTCCACGCGGAGGAGCACGCGCCGCCGCAAAGGAGTGAGCGTGTCATGTCCGCGGTCGCAGGAGCGGAAACAGCGGACAGTACTCACCGATCAGGCGGCAACCCAGCACCAGGGCGGCCACGAGTGCCACCAGCACGGGGGGCAGCAGACCGTAGGGGGCGGGGAGTTCCTGGGCTAGGACGAACAGGCCCATGAACAGCACGAAGATCCCGAAGACCTTGCGTAGGGCGGCTTCGGGCACTCGCGAGGTCAGCAGCGACCCGACCAGCGAGCCCACGACCGCGAGAGCGGTGACCGCGGACACCAGGGCCCAGTCCACGCTGACGGTCGTCAGGTACCCGCCAAGCCCGGCGAAGGACTTCATCATGATCACCAGCAGGGAGGTGCCCACGGCGGCCGGCATGGCCAGGCCGCCGAGCAGCATCAGGGCGGGCACGACGAGGAAGCCGCCGCCAGCTCCGACCAGGCCGGTGACCGCCCCGACCGCCAGGCCGTCGAGGACGACACGGCGCAGGGGAAGCGTTTCGGTTTCCCCACCTGCCGGGGGTGCCTTCCTCCCGCCCCGGAGCATGGCCGCGGCGGTGGCGACCATCATCAGGGCGAAGGCGATCATCAACACGGCGCCGGGAAGGTATCCGCCCGCCACACCGCCGAGGAACGCACCCGCCATGCCCGCCGCCCCGAAGACCAGCCCGGTGCGCCAGCGTACGTTTCCCCCGCGTGCGTGCGTGAACACGCTGACCAGGGAGGTGACGCCCACGACGAACAGGGACGCGGCTATGGCTTCCTTCGGTTCCATACCGGCGACGTAGGTGAGGAGCGGGACCATCAGGATGGAACCGCCGCCCCCGAGCAGCCCGAGCGCGAGACCCACCACCACCGCGAGGCCAAGAACGAGGACGATCTGAAACTCCATGTTGACTCTGCTTCCATGGCTCGCCAACGCGGACGAGGGTCGATGTGACAGGAAGGGCGGGACCGGGGCGGCGCCCGGCGGCTGCGGGGGCGGTGCCCGACCCGGCGGACACCGCCCCCGCGCCTGCTCAGCGGACGGCCCTCCGTGCGGGGGCGCGCCGGTTCGTTGCCTGGTCCGCCCAGGCCGGGTAACCGCGGTCGAGTTCGGCGACGTCGTATCCGGCGCGGCGCAGGGCCGAGGCAGCCACGGAGCTGCGGGCGCCCGACTGGCAGTAGCTGACGATGGTGCCGTCGGCGGGCAGGACGTCGAGGTTCCACAGCACCCGGCCCGCGCTGAGCTGCCGGGAGCCGGGGATGTGCCCTTCGGCGTGTTCGCCCTTGTTACGGACGTCCAGCACCAGCGAGGCACCGGATTCGGGCATCTGCTCCGGGGTGATGCGCCGCGGCACGGTGGTCGGCAGCCCTTCCGCGCTGGTGGTGTACCCGATCACATGGTCGATGCCGACCCGCAGCAGGTGGTCGCGCACCCGCCGGGCCGTGTCCCCGTCGGGGGTGAACAGCACCAGCGGCCTGGTCTCGGTCTCGGGGTCGAGGGCCCACGCGCCGAAGGTGGCCGCCTTGGCCGGACCGGGGACGTTGAGCGCACCGGCCACGGTTCCCCGGTGCACCTCGGTGTGGGGCCGGGTGTCCACGAACACGATCTGGTCCTGCTCCAGGGAGCGGCCGATCCCTGCCACGGAGAGCTCGGGCGGCGGAGCCGTCGGACCCAGGACTCGCGGGCCCTCCTTGTTCTGACGTTTCATCCGCGCGAAGTAGGCGTGGGCGTCGGGCTGCCCGTCGAGCAGTTCCCGGACGAAGCCCTCCCTGTCGTCGTTCCGCAGGTGGGGCCCCCACCAGGCGTTGAGCCGCTCGTACCCGACCGTGGTGGCCGGGAGCGCGCCGAGCGCCTTGCCGCAGGCGCTGCCCGCACCGTGCCCGGGCAGGACCTGGACGTGGTCGGGCAGTGTCAGGAAGACCTCGCGCAGGCTGGTGAAGAGCTGGTGCGCGCCCTCGAACCGGGTGTCGACGCCCCCGGCGGCCTCGTCAAGCAGGTCGGGGCGGCCCAGGTCTCCGGCGAAGACGAAGTCCCCGGAGATCAGGTAGCCCGGGTCCTGGCTGAACGCCCCGTCGGTGACCAGGAACGACAGGTGTTCGGGGGTGTGTCCCGGGGTGTGGCGCGACTGGAGAGTGATGTTACCGATGGTGATGGTGTCGCCGTCCAGGAGCCGTTCGGCGTCGAAGCCGTACTGCCAGTCCTGGCCGCCCTCGCCGGAGACGTACACCGCGGCTCCGGTTGCCGCGGCGAGTTCGCGGGTTCCGGAGAGGTAGTCGGCGTGGATGTGGGTCTCGGTCACGGCCACGATCCGCATGCCGTGTTCGGCGGCCAGGTCGAGGTAGTCGCCGACGTCGCGGCGGGCGTCGACCACGACGGCCTCTCCCCTGGCCTGACAGCCGATGAAGTAGCCCGCCTGGGCGAGGTCGTTGTCATAGAGGCGTTCCAGCAGCATGTCCTGCTCCTTGTCTGGTGGTTTCTGCACTGTTGCGATACTCCGGGGAGTATCCAGAAGTCAGAGGAGGGCCCCACCCGCGCCGCTCATCGGCGGGCACCGATCCGCGCCAGCGAGTCTTCGATGTCGAGGTCGTTGCGCGGCTGGTTGTAGGGCAGCCGGGACAGCGCCATGCCCATGGCGCAGGTGTCGGTGACGGCCGCGAAGACCAGGCCCGCACCCACGAAACCAGCGACCGCGACCAGCGGGGGCCACAGTAGGGAGACGAGCACGGAGACCAGAACGAGCCCTCCGGCTGCCAGCCGGACCTGGCGCTCCAGCGCCCAGCGTCTACGGCCGCGTTCGACGGGCGCGCCCTGGCCCTGCCAGGCGTTCATGCCGCCGTCCATCACGACCGTGTCGTCCAGACCCGCGGCGGCCAGCTTGCCCTGGCACTGCACCGCCCTGTTTCCGGACTGGCAGACCAGGACGAGGCGGCCCCCGGCGTCGGCGACGATGCGCTCCAGGTGGGCGTCCACGCGCCCCAGCGGCAGATTGATCGCGCCGGGGATGTGGGAGCTCTCGTACTCGGCGGGGGTGCGCACGTCGACGAGCAGGGTGTCGGGGTCGGTTTCGACGAGGTGGCGCACGGAGCGTGCGTCGATGACGTGGTCACTCATATGTCGGTTTCCTTGGGTGGTGTCGGATCTGAACTGGACACCCCGGGGGGTATCCAGCGGACGGACTCGGACCCCGAATCTGGTGGGCCCAGGCTTGGCGACCCCCGCCTATACAGGGGGGAGTATCTGAATGTGAGAAGTCGGTGTCAGCCTGAAACCAGGCCAGCCGCCGGCGAACAGGCCAGCCCCGGGCGCCTACCCCGAGGGCAGCGGTCTGCGCCCGCGGGACTCAGGCCAGGGCCAGGAAGAGCTTCTCCAGCTCCTGCTCGGTGAGCTCGGGCTCCTCGCCGTTCTCACGCGCGGCGTTGCAGTGCCGCATGCCGCTCGCGACGATCTTGAACCCGGCCCGGTCCAGGGCGCGGGAGACCGCGGCCAGTTGCTGGAGGACGGCGGCGCAGTCCTCCCCCTCCTCCATCATCGAGATGACCCCGGAGAGCTGCCCCTGAGCGCGCTTGAGTCGTGTGATGGCGTCGCCCACCATTTCAGGCTTCATGTGGTCTCCTTTCGACCCGCACCCCCAACATACCCCCGGGTGTATCCCTTTCGCCAGTCGCGTGTGTCACAGCACCGGAGGTGCCCACCCGACCCCGGGTGCCGTCCTTCAGAGTCCCGGAAGAGTTCCGCCCCAGAGCTGAGGCCACGAAGGGGACCAGAGACACCATCCGATCTCATATGTCCGACCTCCTCCCCCCGGCCCCTCCCCGCGTATCGGGAACGCCCCGGGTGTCCTGAACGGGTAGGTGAGGAGCCCGCACTCGCAACGGCCGACCCCCGCACCGGCTACCGCACCAGAATCCCCGTTACTGGCGTGACCTGGCTGTTAGCATCGGCTCATGAGCTCACAGCCCTCGTCGCTCTTCGAGGAGGGGATGTCCGCGCTCGCCGAAGGCGACTGGGCGGCGGCGGCCCGTTCGCTCTCCGAGTTTCTCGGATCCCGGTCCGGCCCCGACCCCGAGCCCGCAGCCCATTTCGGGCTCGGCTCGGCCCTGTGGTGGACCGGCGACATCCGCCAGGCCCTGCACCACTGGACCACGGCCTACCAGGGGTTCCGTCGGGCGGGAGCAGCACCGGAAGCGGTCATGGCCGCCATCCAGCTCTCGTTCGTCCACAGCGCCAACCTCGGCAACGAGACCGTGGCGGCGGGCTGGGTCCGACGGGCGGGCCGTCTGGCCTCGCAGGCCCAGCTGCCACTGCTCGACGGCTGGGTGGCCCTGGCCGAGTCGGTGTTCGAGGCCGACCCGGAACGCGCCGTCGAACTCGGCCGCCGAGCCCATGCCGTCGGTGTCGCCCACGGCGACGGCGACCTGGAGGTCTCGGCGCTGACCGCCGTCGGCCTGGCCCAGGTCAACGCCGGGAACACCGACGAGGGATGCGCCCTGCTCGACGAGGCGATGACCGCCGCGGTGGCGGGCGAGGCCGATTCGCCCGACACCGTCGTGTTCACGAGCTGTCTGATGATGCGGGCCTGTTGTTCGTGCGCCGACTTCGCCCGGGTGGTGCACTGGGTGCGGGCCCTCGACGACTTCATCGAACGTTTCGGCAACCCGTACCTGCACACGAGCTGCCGCACCCATTACGGCGAGGTGCTCGCCGCCACCGGCGACTGGGAACGGGCCGAGACCGAACTGCTGTGCGCCGTCGCGCTCGCCGCCCCCGGCCTGCCCAAGGTCCGGGCCGACGCCGCCGCATGCCTGGCCGACCTGCGCATCACCCAGGGCAGGGCGGACGAGGCCCGCGGGGTGATCCGCGGCTTCGAAGGTCTGCCGTCGCTGGCCGCGGTCACCGCACGGCTCCAGCTCCTGGACGGCGACCCCGCCGGAGCCGAGACCACCCTCGCCCGCGGGCTCGAACGACTCGGCTCCCAAGCCGCCCCCGGCGCCCGGCTGCGAGAACTTCTCGGATTGTGCCGTCTGGCCGCCGGGGACCCGCACACCGCCGCCGACCTCGGCCGCCAGATCACCGAGTTCGGGACCCAGACAGGTTGTGACATCGTGCGCTGCCGGGGCCAACGCCTGCTCGGGATCGCCCTCAGCGCCGGACGCGACGGAGAGCCCGCCGACTCCGACGCCGCACGCGACCTGCTCGAGGCCGCCCTCGCCGGGTTCGTCGAACTCGACCTGCCCCTCGACGCGGCCAGCACCCGCATGGCCCTCGCCGAACACCTCGACTCCGTCGCAGACGCCCAGGCCACCGCCGAGGCCCGCTCGGCCTACGCGGTCTTCTCCGCTCTCGGGGCCGTCCCCGACGCCGACCGCGCGGCGAACTGGCTGCGGGTGCGAGGAGCGACCGTCGCGCGTGCGCGGGGGCGGTCGGGCCTGGCCGGTCTGACCCGACGCGAAACCGAGGTGCTCCGGCTCCTCGGCGAGGGTTTGTCGAACCCCGAGATCGCCGGGCGGCTCTTCGTCAGCCGCCGCACCGTCGAACACCACGTGGCCAACATCCTCTCCAAACTCGGCCTGCGCAACCGCGCCGAGGCAGCGGGGGTCGCCGTGCGGCACCGTGACGGGCTCGCGCCGAAATAGGTGAGCTCACGGATGTGACCGGGCCCGGCCCGGAGGATCCTCGTCCCTAATCCACAGACGGGGATGATCACGATGACCCACACCGGGACACGACCGCTGAACGGCGTGAACGCACAAGTGCTGACAGACCTGTTCACGAGGGCGCACGCGGACGGCGAGCCCCTGCGGATCGAGCTGAGCACGCACCTGCGGTGGCGGGACGGGCTCGCGACCGAGGGGGCCGGCGGCACCTTGCGTCTGGACGGGCCGCAGGACCGGTCCCATCACGCGTTCCGTACCGACCTGCCCGAACCACTCGCCGGTTCCGACACCGGACCGGCTCCCACGGAGATGCTCCTCGCCGCCACCGCGGCCTGCGTGAGCGCCGCCCTGGTCGAGCTCGCCACGGCCGAGGGAATCCGGCTCGATCGCGTCGAGGCCCACGCCTCAACCGCCCTGGACGCGCGCGGAGCGCTCGGCGTCGAAGGCGTCCCGGTCGGCCCCGGCGAGGTGACACTGCGGTTCGACATCGACGCCGACGCCGCCCCCGAACAACTCCAGGCCCTGATCCGGGCCGCGGTGGCGGCCTCACCGACCGCCCAGGCCCTCATCCGACCCACCTCGATCCGAACGGAGCCGAACCGATGACCGCCACAGTGCCCGCCCACTCCGCTCCCGGCCACTCCGCTTCCACCGCCGACACCGGCCGCGCCCAGGCGTTCGCCGAGCGCATGGTCGGGGTCCTCAACGACGGGGCGCTCGCCCTGATGGCCGGCATCGGCCACCGGACCGGGCTGTTCGACACCATGGCGGGTCTGTCGCCCTCGACCAGCAGCCAGATCGCCGAGGCCTGCGGCCTGCGGGAACGGTACGTGCGCGAGTGGCTCGGCGCGATGACCACCGGCGGTGTCGTCGACCACGACCCCGCCACCGGCACCTTCCACCTGCCGGCCGAACACCACCTGCCGCTCACCCGCTCCGGAGGGGCGGCCAACGTGGCCAAGACCATGCAGATCCTGCCGCTGCTCGGCACCGTCAGCGCCGAGATCACCGAGCGGTTCGAGACCGGAGGGGGTGTCCACTACGCCGCTTTCGCCGACTTCCACCGCTTCATGGCCGAAGAGAGCGCGGCGGTGTTCGACAACGCCCTGATCGAGGTGATCCTGCCGCTGGCCCCGGAGTTGCCCGGTCGGCTGGCGGAGGGGATCGATGTCGCCGACATCGGCTGCGGGAGCGGCCACGCGGTCAACCTCATGGCCCAGGCCTTCCCCCGGAGCAGCTTCGTCGGCTACGACTTCTCCGAAGAGGGCATCGCCGCGGGCCGGGCCGAAGCCGACCGCCTCGGCCTCGCCAACGCCGACTTCCGGCTCGCCGACGTGGCCGAACTCGACGCTGCCGGGGCCTTCGACGCGGTCACCGCCTTCGACGCCGTCCACGACCAGGCCCACCCCGCGCGGGTACTCGACAACATCAACCGGGCGCTGCGGCCGGGGGGACGCTTCCTCATGGTCGACATCAACGCCAGCAGCGACGTGGCCGACAACGTGGAGCACCCGCTCGGACCGTTCCTCTACACCGTGTCGACCATGCACTGCATGACCGTGTCGCTGGCCCTGGGCGGCGACGGCCTCGGCACCGTGTGGGGCGAGCAGCTGGCCCGCACGATGCTGGCCGACGCGGGGTTCACGGACGTCGAGGTCACCACCCTCGACCAGGACCCGCTCAACAGCTACTACCTGGCCGCCAAGCGGTGAGACCGGGCGCGCACCGCCGCGACCGGTGCCCGGGACCCCTGCCGGAGCAGGCGGCCCCGGGCCGTGCCCATCGCGCAGGTGCCAGCTCCCCCTCGGCGAGCTCGGGCTCCTCACCGCGCGCAACCGCCCGGGCTGAACACCTACCGTGCTTCGGAGTCGGAAACGGACTCGCTCTGTCGGTGGTTGCGGCTGGCGACGAGGCTAGCGACGGTGACCAGTATCAGCAGGCTCACGACGACGCCCAGGGAGACCAGCTCGGGCGGGGAACTCACCGGCAGGTCCGTGGTGTGCTCGATGGCGTGCAGGATCAGGGTCACTCCGATGTAGCAGAGAATCAGCGCCAAACCCTTGTTCAGGTACACCAGGCGGGTGAGCAGACTACCGATGAGGAAGTAGAGCTGGCGCAGACCCATCAGCGCGAAGGCGTTGGCGGTGAAGACCAGGTACGGCTCCTGGGTGATGCCGAAGATCGCCGGAATGGAGTCCAGGGCGAAGACGATGTCGGCCATGCCGATGGCGATGACCACCAACAGCATCGGGGTCAGGTGGCGCCGCCCACCGAGCAGGACGGTCAGCCGGGCGCCGTGGTAGCGGTCGGTGGTGGGCAGCACCCGCCGGACCGTACGCACCAGCGCGTTCTCCTTGTACTCGGCGTGCGCCACGTCGTGGTCGGACGAGACCAGCAACTTGACCGCTGTGACCAGCAGGATCGCTCCGAACAGGTAGAACACCCCGACGTAGGCCTCCACCGCCGCCGCGCCCGCCACGATGAACAGAGCACGGAAGAACAGGGCCAGGCCGATCCCGATGAGCAGTACCCGCTGCTGGTGTTCGGGCGGGACCTGAAAGGAACCGATGATCAGGATGAGGATGAACAGGTTGTCGATGCTCAGCGAGTACTCGACGACCCAACCGGTGTAGAAGGCGATGCTGTGTTCGGCCCCCGCAGTGAAGGCCAGGGCCGCACCGAAGGCCACCGCCAACAACGCGTAGAAGCTCACCCACAGGGCCGCTTCACGGGTCGAGGGCTTGCGTGGATTGCGTGCCACGATCACGAAGTCGACGCAGATGAGGCTGACGATCACGAGGACAGTCGTGACCCACAGCCACAGGGGGACGTTCACGGGGCTGAACTCCTTGGGGTGGGGAACGGGCAGCCGCCGGGCTCACCCAGGGCAGCGGGGAAGGCGCGGGATGTACTCCTGTGTGACATGCGCTGGCAACCTGGTCAATCCTGCCAGCTGGAGCCCGGCATTCGACTTCTGCCCATGCCGCCCGCGTCCCGAAACCGGAACCCGAGCAACAGCGCCGCTACGGAGCAGCCTTCCGCGCCCTGGGCGAGTGTGAACGCCGCGCCCGCGAGCTGTCGGCACCGTCCGACAAGGCCGCCGAACTGACCAGCGAGGGCCTCACCTCAGGGGCCCCGGCCCCGGAGAAACACGTTTGAGGTAGCCGTGCCGCCCTCCGACGCACCGGAAGGCGGCCTCATACCCGCGCCGCCTGGCCCGGTTCGAACCGAGGAGCACCCCGCTTTCACCTTCGGGCCGGGCCCGCACCACGGGTGCGCGTTCACGGATGAGGACGCGCGGCGGACCATGCCGCGCGTCACATCCGCCTCACCCGATGAGGAGTCAGATCCTAGGGCTCAGCCGGGTGGTCGGGCAGCGCACCGGTGATCCGCGACAGTTTGCCGTGCCGGTCGCTGACGTAGATCCGTCCGTTGGCTCCGTCCAACGCGAGACCGCAGACCGGGCCCAGACCACCCAGGACCACACGGCGAAGGCCCTTGTCCTCGCCCTCGGCCACCACAACCTCATGCAGCCTGCCACCCGAGTCGCAGACGTAGGCGAGGGATCCGCCGTGCAGCGCCACGCGCACACTCCGTCCGAGATTGCTGGCCACCTCCCGCGGAGCCCCTCCCTCCACGCCCAGGTCGATCTCGTACAACCCGCCGAGGTCGTACTGGCCGACGTAGGCCCGACCGCCGTTCAACGCCACCCCAGCGGCCCTGGGAACGTCCCAGGTGCGCTTGCGCTCGGCCGATCCGCCGCTCAGATCGAACTCGACCAGCTTGCCCTGCGCGTAGTCGGAAGCGAAGAGCCTGTTACCAGGAAGATCCAGCGCGAGGCCGTACACGCGGATGCCCTCGGCGACCCTGACCGGAGGGGCGGTGTGGTCGGACAGGTCCACCGTGAACACTCGCTGACCGCTGTAGTCGGCGACGTAGGCCCTGTCCCCGGGCAGGTCCAGCGCCACGTCGTTGGCTTCGCCGAGCTTGTCCAGGACCCAGTCCGTTTCGCCGCTGGCGAGGTCCACCTTGTACAGTTTTCCGCCGTTGTGCCGGTCGGTGACGTAGGCCTTCTGCGCCACCGGGTCCAACGCCAGACCGTCGGCCGTTCCCAGGCCGGTGCGCACCTCGTCGGCGGCCGCCTTCGGGGTCCTGCGCTCCGCACCCTCTCCGTGCAGCGGGTGGTCCTCCAGCTTGAAGTGGAGTTTCTCGAGCTCGAAGACCTCGTGCACACCGGCGAGCGTGGAGACCAGTTCGGCTTCGCCCTTCTGCATGAACGGCCTGTCCTCGTCGTTCAGGTCGAAGGCCTTGCCCGCAGCACCGGACTCCCCGAGCTCCCACGGGACCACCTGTGAGTACTCCGGTTCCTTCGGTGCTGGTCCGTCCGGCCGGGTCTTCCCGACCTCCACCGGCTCGGGGTAATAGAGAGCCACTCCCCCGCCGAAGGAAACCGGGTACTCGTAGTCGAACCTGCGCACCTGGCGCCGCTGCGTGGCCAGGACGTCGACCCGGCTGCCAACCTCCCCGCTCAACGTTGACGAGGTCTTGAACGCGGTGGTCAGCGAACCGCTGACGGACCCGGTGATACCCAGCATGAGCTGGGCGGACAGTTCCCCGGTTCCCGTCGCGCTGCTGGTGGCCGTCGTCGTGCTGGTCGACTGCGACTGGGACTCCATGTCGACGCCCTGGTTGTCCTTGCTGTTCTTCAGGGTGGTCTTCTGGGAGTTGTTCAGCGCCATGCTCTTCTGCAGTTGCTGCTGCAGCGAAGCGATGGCCTTGGCCCCGAAGGTGAGCTGTACCTGCCCCTGGAGCGACCAGCTGATGGTGTTGGAGACCGAGAACTCCACGGTGTGCGACCAGGTGGTGGGCTTGGGGTCCGTTCGGTTGACGTAGGTCTGCTTGGAGACCACGTCGGGCGGCGGCTGCACGATGTCGTTTCGTTCTTCGACGAGCGGAACGCCCACCGTCATGTAGGCCCGCCAGCCGAGCTGGTGAGCCGTTTCCTCTTCATGGGGGTATTCTTCGAACCTCCCCCTGTTCAAGGAGAACCCGGTGGGATGCACGAACCGGTCCGAACCGTCGGGTGCTTTCCTCTCGGCCTTCGCCTTCAGCCTTTCCCTGTTCCGCTCCAGGATACCCGGCGCCTTTTCGGCGATTTCGAGTTCCTTCAGGTTCCTCCCGGTCAGCGGGTGCCGCATGAACCGCTCGCCGAGATAAGCAGTGCTCACGTTGTTCTTGATGGCTCCAGCCATGAACATCGACCTCCTTGAAGGGTGAAAATCAACCATCTTTTTGTTCCGTGGAACGGTTCCGCCCCAACCCGACCAGACATTCCGCATCGCCAAGAAACCCGACGGTCCTGTTTTCTCGGGTCCGGGCCCATGAGGGGAAAGGAACCTGCGGGCGCACATCCGGTCCGCGGAACAGGCCGCGGAACCGCCTTCACCCCTCGGTGAAACCGTCGTCAGTCCTCCTGAGGTTCCCGGTTGACTTCTGGTTGGCCTTTTTCAGGTTCGCCCGCTCCTCATCGCTGATCTCGGGGCGGTCTTCGTCCCTGATCTCCACCTCCACCCTCTTGAATGCCTCATCCTTAGCCGAGGACGCCATCGAGGTGGTTGATTCGGGGTCTTCACTGGTCCCGCGCTGCTCGGCGGCGGCGGTCTGGGTGTTCCTGAACATCGGGGAGATGAAGCTGCCCATGACGTTGAGCGCTTCAGGCGACGTCTCGCGGATGATCTTGGGGTCGCGCTCGACCTCGGGGATCCCCTCGACGAGCTCCGGGTCGATCCCCTCCCGTTCGGGCCGCGCCCCCGGGATCTTTTCATACACGGCGCGGGCCGATTCTTCCGCGGATCCGGCTTCGTTTTCGCCGTTGTCGAAGATGTTCTTGAAGGACATGGATTCTCCGTAAGTCGGCAGTCGGCCCGGCAGGGCCGGATGTGGCTGATGGTTTCTTGCTCTTCAACGGCTCACGAGGAGCGGCCGTCCATGACAGCCCTGATTCCGTTCGATGTCATACCCAGCCCCCGACCCGAATGCTTTCCGGCAGGGCCCGGATCTTTTACCGCCCCTGGCTTTCTCTGCATCCGGACTCGGGGAACGGGCCGTCGTTCTCCTGCGAAAGGCGCTGGGCGCCAGAGATCGAAAGAGTTCTCCCGGCTCCCCCGGAGGCGTTGCCGCTCAGGCCCAGGGAAAGGCGGGCCTGGCTCTGAAAGGGTCTGGATCGAACAAACCCAGGAAACCGCCGAAAACGTTTACCCCAGTCACCGGGTGCACCACTGCCCCGGCGCCGGGGGGAGGCAGGAATTCCAAGACGGCAACAGCAGAGGCTTTCATGATTCCCCAGGGGCATTGGGCGGCGGATCACTCTTACACCATGCCTACGGGGGCGCAGCAAATCAATAGGCTCAGCGAATTTATCGCACCGACATAACGGACAATGCAGTAAAATCATAATGATCCATGCATCTCCGGGATTCCGGATGCGCACCAAATGATCTTCCGAGCTCCACCGAATGCCGACAGCACCGGCAGGCACGCACCGCCTCGGACTCACCCTGCCCAGGCAGCGCCTTACAGCCAGACCCCTCGCTCCCTTCGGGCAGCGGGGCTCCTGCTCGTTTCCTTGCCGCTCCCGCTACTGCGCTACGCCGCCCGAGTGGTCAGAGCGAGCGTGTGGATCGAGCGCCCGCCGCCAGGGGACGTCACCACCACCTCGGTCAGGTATCCGAGGCCGGCGTCGAGCCGCAGGCTCAACGACCGTCCGTCGGGAACCGAGAAACCGCTGTACGGGGAGGGTTCGTTACCCAGGGGCCGGGCCGCGACGCGCACGAACCCGCGTTCACCCCCGTCCTCCTCCTCAACGGCATCGACGAGGACCCGGGCGAGGAGATCCACCGGACGCACCATCTCCACCAGCCACGTGTCCACAACCGCCAGCCACGTGGAGAAGTACCAGGGCTCGTCCGGATCGGACCCGTGGGGAACCGGGCTACGAAACGTCCTCTCGTCGGTGACGTGCACGAGTTCGTCACCGTCACAGGACCAGCGCGCCTCCCGGCCCCCGGTGGAAACCGTGTACTCCCAGTGCAGCGGGTCGTCCACACCCAAACGGTGTTCGGACCTGGCGCCCTCTCCCCCACCGTGCGCATCGGCCCCACCGCGCACGAACGACGCCCGGGCGTCGAAGGAACCGCTCCGACTCACCAGGGTGAGCCACGATTCCACGTCCACACGCATCCCGAACTCCTCTCACACCTGCGGGCGCAACAGCCACGAGGCGGACACGACGTCCACGGCCCCACTCGTCATATCCGTCGGCCAAGCCGCGTGCACGACCAGGCGACCCGCGGAGTTCGGGGGATCGATCACGACACGGGCGGCCCGAGGGCTCCACCTCGCCCCCGTCAGTTGTCCGCGATGGTGTTGCCCCTGACAGAAAGACTCCACGCGCGTGTGGATCTGGTCGTTGGTCGTACGCGAGGGGCGGGGCAGATCAACACGGACACGGGAGAGGAGATCAAGCACAATAGGAACCCCATCACCGGAACCCGAATCTGACACCGGTGATTTTCCCCTGAAGCAAGAAATAAAACCCAAGGCCTATCGCACCAAATGCCACCCATTAGCCAAAAAACGACAGACCGAACGGCCGCAATTTCCTCGACGGTGTCGCAGAGCGCCGACCCCTTCGACCCGGCGTTGAAGTGCGGGTGCGCGGGCGTGACGCCCTGGACAGGCGCGGGTCCCCCGACGTCTGACTCTCGGAGGAGCCGCTCATCGCGGACGGCAGGATCCCGGACGACCTGAAGTCCTACGCCTTCCAGAGGGGACATCGCCCGGGCCCCTCGGAGAACCCGACGGGCGCCGGGCAGCCGGGGAGACTCGTTCGGAGTGCTAGCGGTCAGCGGTTTCCAGCCCGGATACCAGGAGGTCGAGGAACTCCTCGGGGCGTTCGACCTGGGGGCTGTGTCCAGCCCCCTCCATGACGTGCTCCGTGTAGGCACCGCATGCCGCGGCGTAGGCCTCCAGTACGTGCCGGGTCTGCGCCACCATCGGCTGCGGCGGTGCGGCATCGGCGCCCGGCCAGCCTTCGACCGCTCCGATCGACCCCAGGTACGCCAGGTCGTGCGACGAGGTGTCGGAGACAATCACGTCGTCCGCGCCGCGGATCCACCGGATCGGCGGTTTGGGGGCAATCGTGTGCAGGTCGTCCAGGCGGCAGTGCACCGGGGACATCGCGTTGAGCACGCCCTGGTCTCCCGGCAGCACGCCGGGCCACACCGGGCCCTGGCGTACGTCGCCGGGATAGTGGGCCTCGCCCACCGCGGTGGCGAGCATCGATTCAACGTAGATGTCCAGGTCGGCCGGGTCCTCGGGGGTCCAACCGGGACGCACATACGCTCCCAGCAGTACCTGGCGAGGCGAGGTGGGTGCTTCCCCGGAGCGGTCAGCCGCGGCCAACCGGGAAACGAAGTCCGGGTTGGCGCAACCGCCGCCGCTCCGGCTCCGGCTCCGGCTCCGGAGGGATCGTTGAGCACACCGTCCGCGCCGTGCGTCCCGCCGAAACCGTACGGGGAGACCGGGTTGACGAGGGTCAGCGAACGCACCCGCCCGGGGTGTCCCACACAAACCGGGTCGCCACACCGCCGCCCATGCTCCAGCCGACCAGGTGCGCCCGGTCAAGGTCGAGCGCGTCCAGCAGAGCGCGCACGTCGTCGGCGTAGTCACCGAGCCCCCGGCGCGCGTCCACCGCCTCGCGCGGGCTGCCCCCGAAGCCGCGCAGATCCACGGCCAGCGGCCGGTACCGCTCGGGCAGCGCGAGCATGGTGCGCTGCCAAAACAGCGCGGAGGAGACATTGCCGTGCACGAACACGACCGGCTCGCCCGCACGGTCCAGGTGCAGCAGATGTGTGCGCAGCCGGTCGGTGTCCACGTGCTCGGACACCACCGAAGGCAACAGGTTGTCCATGGGAATCCTCCTGCTGGAGCCAGGTGATGACCTGGTCGCGAACGGTGGGGTGCCAACCGAGTTCGAGGTGGTTGACGGTGGCGGCCAGACGTGTCCCTCCGACCGTGGAGACACCGGTGGTGTCCAGGGCGCTGTCGACAAACACCACCCCGTCGCTGAGGGCGCGCGTCTCGTTCCAGATACCGGCGACCGTCGGGGCGCCGCGCGCCAGCAGGTACACCGGCACCTCCGACGGGTTACCCGTGCCCTGGATCTGCCCGGTGAGCGAGCCCGCGTCGATCGCCGCCTGGATACCAGGGCCCCGGGTGAAGAGCCCCTGGCCTCCGCAGTAAGTGGTGTACCAGTCCTGCGTGGCGGTGTTGACCCCGTACTGGTGGTCCCACCGGGCGAGCATCTGCCGCTGACCGGGGTAGGCGTCCCACCCCGAGTCCGGAGGGAAGCCGAACGGTTGGACCAGTTCCGGGCAGCCACGTTGCTGGCTGAGAAAATGCCCGGTCCAGTGCCCACCGATCCACCAGCCGTCGCAGTGAGAGCGCCGATCGGGGTCATCCGGGTCGGGCATGAACGGTTCCATGACCTGTTCCAGTTGTTCGTCGAGCGTGACCTGCATGTCCCGCTCCAGGGCGACCACCACGGGCTTGTGCAACTTGGAACCCCATCGCTCAAAGCTTTGGGAACGAGACTCACCGTAGTCACCACCTCGGACAGAACAGGTGGGCTTCGCCACCGGACCCTGCCCGCCGTCGCTGCCGCTTTGCCCTCGGGAGCATGACAGGCCGGAGCACGGGGGAGGACGTTGCAAACAGCGGCCGAAGGCGCCCGCGGTGACGGTGAGTGCGCTCAGGTGCCACAGCATGTGACGGACACGGCTCCCGATCGTCGTCAGGGGCGAGAGAGGCGGGAAAGCTGCCGGGAAGCCAGTAGATCCGATCGCGATGCCCTGCACACCCCCGCCTGAATACGCGACCGGGGCCTGCGCTGACGCCCCGGCGGATCCGGCCCGGCGATCAGAACGTCGGCCTCGTAGTACCGCGTGGTCGAGCGACGGCGGCTCAGTCCCACCAGAAGTTCCAGACGGGACAGTCGACGAGGCGTTCGGCGAAGCCCCGGAGCGTGTGGGGACTGTGTCCCTGCCAGACGAGGTCGGGGCAGAACGCGAAGTGCTCAGCGGCCACACGCAACGCCCGATCGATATCGGTGGGTGCGGAGGCGACACTCAGCGTCAGGGTGTCGAACCCCAGACCCAGGAGGCGCGCTCCGAAACGCCGCTCCCAGTCGGCCACGACAGCGGCGAACACGGCGGTGTCGTTGTCGTAGTTGAGCGGCCCCGACCATCCGCACGAGAGGAGGGCCTGAGCCCCCGAGGCTGCGCGCACCAGGCCCAGGCGTTGGGGGCGCCCATGCTCGACGAGGAGTTCGGCGCACTCCGAGGCCCTTGCCTCGGCCGCGCCCTCCACCAGAGAAGCAGCGGGAACCGTTCCGGGCCAGATCCTTCCGAAGGGGGCCATCTCCTCCGAGCCAGGATCGGAGGAAGCGGTGTACTCCTCCCACCAGGTGGCGAGAAGCCCGGCCGGATCATGGTCCGTGAGCGGAGTGAACCGATTGATCGTCAACGCCTCCAGGAGCAGGTCCGGGTTGCGGTCGAAGCCCTCCACCAGTAGCGGCCACCAACCCGAGCGCGGGCACTCGGCGAACAGCCAGGACCACAGGCCGACCGTTACGGGGTCGTCGCTCACCCAGAGGAGGGGATCCCCTTCCTGGGAGGAGAACATGCGGCCGGAGGGGAGGGGAACGGACAGCGACGCCTGGGGGTTCATGGCAGCCAAGGTAGAGGGCCGGGGTGACGTTCAGCGGTACCGGACGCCCCCACCGCTCGAGGACCTGTCCTCGCTGGGGACGGACAAGCATCCGGTGAACATGATGGTCAGCAGGCCACGAGCTCGGGGCAAGGGTGTTAAACGAGAGCCCGCTACCGTCACTCCCAGGGAGTACGTCCGCGCCGAACTACGAGCGCCTGACCTGGTTCGCGGGATTGCCCGTTGTCGAGTTCACCGGCCGGGACACCGCCGACGACGATTCTGCGAAGGCCGGGAACTGGCATGGCACGAGGGGGAACGGATCCTTCCCGAAGAGCCGGAACCGGAAGAGGATCTGGCACGCGATCGGTGAACCGGGGGCATTCGCCTGGCGGTTGCGCACGGAACCAACCGAACTCCGCTATCTTCTCGATCCACCATTCAAGCTGTTTGCACAGCAAACATACATGCGAGTTGGTGGTACGAATACCCATCGGGGCGAAAGGCTTGGCGGGCCTCAAGCATTCGCTACTGCCCCTCTGTCCCAGAAGACGCGCCCAGCACACTAAGGATGGCACCCCGACCGGCCCGTTCCCGAACGACACCGCGTTCAACCCGACCCATCCTGCTCGTTAACACGGCCAACAGGTCAGGCCTGGGGCTGGGAGCAGCATCCGTGTACTGTGACCTCCATGGATTCCCGTGCCCAGGCCAGTACCGACGAGCAGCAGATCACCGCCGCCGACATCGCCCGGCTGGCCGGGGTGACCCGCGCCGCCGTGTCCAACTGGCGGCGCCGACACGACGACTTCCCCGCCCCCAGCGGGGGCACCTCCTCCAGCCCGCTCTTTCCGTTGGCGGAAGTACGGACCTGGTTGGAGAGCCAGAACAAGGGCGCCCAGGAATCCCCCGAAGTACGGCTCTGGCACACCCTGCGCGGCGACCACCCGGGGAACATGCTGACCGGGCTGGCCGACCTAGCCGAGTACCTGGAGGATCCGGGCCGGGGGCCGGGCGAGCTGAGCGCGGCCGCCGTCGAGCAGGCCGACAAGCTGGTCCGGGAAACCTCCACCGCCGAAGTATCGCGAGCCCTGGCTGAACGCTTCCTGAACTCCAGCGAGCGGGCCGGGACGGCGGCCACGTCCACTGCGCGCCTGGTCCGGGCGGTGACGGCATTGACCCGTACCGACGCGGCCAGTGTGTTCGATCCGGCCTGCGGCAGCGGGGCGCTGCTGCTGTCCGTGGGCGCTCCGCAGGCGCGGCGACGCGGCCAGGACACCGACCCGGACGCCGTACGGTTCGCCGCCGCACGTGCCCGGATCGAAAGGCTCACCGACGCCGAGTTCGCCACCGGGGACTCGCTGCGCGACGACCGCTGGCCACGGGAACGGGCCGAGCTGGTGGTGTGCGACCCACCCCCGGCGACCACGGACTGGGGCCGCGAGGAACTCCTCATGGACCCCCGCTGGGAACTGGCGCTGCCGCCCAAGGCCGAAGGCGAGCTGGCCTGGCTCCAGCACGCCTACGCGCACACCGCACCCGGCGGGCAGACCGCCGTGGTGCTGTCCACCTCCTGCGCCTACCGGAGAACGGGGCGGCGGATCCGCGCCGAGCTGGTGCGCCGGGGCCTACTGACCGACGTGATCGCTCTGCCCGCGGGCCTGGCCTCCTCCCACTCCCAACCGGTGCACCTGTGGCTGCTGCGCCGACCGGAAGGACGGGAGGACGCGGCCACGGCGGTGCGGATGTGGGACCTGACCGGCACCGACCCCGACCAGCCCTGGCAACTGCCCGACAGCCCGGGCGCGGAGGTGGCACTGATCGACCTGCTGGCCGAGGACGTCGACCTCTCCCCCGCCCGGCACGTGGCCCCGGACCTGGCCGAGATCCCCGAAGCGCTGGCCGGGGTTCGCGCCGACCTGGAGCGGCTGACCGGTGAGCTGGCCCAGCTGCTACCGGTCGTGCACGCGGGTACGGCGGAACGCCTGGTACAGCAGGTCCGGGTCGGGGACCTGGTAGACGCGGGCCTGGTCCAGCTGGACGGGGAGAAAACCCGGGCGGTGGACCAGCGCCTGGATTCGGACTTCCTCAACGGCTTCCTCACCGCCGCCGCCAACACCCGGCGCTCCACCAGCGCCAGCGGCACCTACCGCACCGACGCCCGCGCCGCCCGCGTCCCGAAGCTGGAACCGGAGGAGCAGCGCCGCTACGGTGCGGCCTTCCGCGCCCTGGGAGAGTTCGAACGCCGCGCCCGTGAACTGTCGGCCCTGGCCGACAGGGCCGCCGAACTGACCAGGGAGGGCCTGACCTCGGGAGCGCTGGCCCCGGAGCAGGACTCCTGAGACCAGCTGCTCCGCGTGGTGAACAGTGTGGTGAACAACGGGGGGTCAGAGCGGCCAGAGGTGGGTGAGCGTGGTGGTCACGGCGGCACCGGTGGCCATGAACAGCAGAAGCGAACCGGCGCAGCAGCCCTTGCGCTCGGCCTGAACCGCGGCGCCTGAGAACCTGCCAGACGGTGACGCCGCAGTACCTGCCCGGGCACGATCGCGCTCTTCGAAGGGCGCCACGAACCTCTGGTGGTACTCACCGGCACCGAGCTCCCGGGGCCGCCAGAAGCTCTGCCAGGGGCGCTTCTCCTCCTGTTCACCGGAGTCGGGCCTCATCTGCGCGGCCGCCTGGGCGCTGCCGCTGTCGGCGAAGAGCCCTGCCTCGCGGCGGTCCGAAGCGGCCCGGAGCACGTCCCAGGCCTGGGCCGGGGTGACCACCCGGTGGCCTTCCTGCTGGGCGCGGTCGATCTTGGGGTCGGAAGTACCAGGCTCGGCGATCACCAGGCGGACGGTCTTGGTGATCTTCACTCCGGCAGTCGCGCCCTGGGAGACGGCGTGGTCCATGACGGCGCTGATCGCCGGGGAGTCTCCGACCGGGACGATCCGCCAGCCCTTGAGCGGGCCGTTCTTACGCGCTTTCTCCTGTTCGGCGACGTAGAGCAGGTCCTTGATGGCGTGCCCTGCACCGAGGTTGCGGGCGGCCTTCTCCAGTTCCCGGAGCTCGGTGCTGGTGACCACGCCGTCGGCCTCGGCGCGGGCGCGGGCTTCGAGCAGGACCTGTTCGTGGACCTGCCGGATGGTGGTCTGGGTCAGCCCGGCCGCGGTGGCGAGTCCGGCGAGGTGGTGGGCCTCCTCCCCGACGATCTTGCCGTCCTCGAGGGCGTGGCCGAGCGCGGAACGGTAGGCGGCCACCCCTTGGGGGTGCGGGCGGGGCGAGGGGTTCATGTCGGGTAGGCCGGCGGTGACGTTGGCCAGCCACCCCTCCTGGCCCTTGCGCAGCCCGAAGGTGCGCGGGGCGATACGTCCGGTGCGGGGCAACGGCGGGGCCGTCATGGGGTTGGGTCCCGCCCAGGCCAGCGGCTGAGGGCTCTCGTTGAGCAGGACCGAAAGCATGCGGGCCAGGTGGCGGGCGTCGGCGAGGGCGTGGTGCTGGCCGCGCATCCACTCCCCCGTCATCAGCTGGTAGAGCTGGTTCTGCTTGTACCCGTACCGGTCGAGCTGGGTGCGCAGGGTCTGGAGGGTGCACAGCCCGGGCAGCCCCTGGGCGCTCACGTTGAGCCTGCCGAACTCCGCCTTCAGGAAGCCCTCCTCGAACGGCAGGTTGTGCGCGACGACCACGGCGTCAGAGAGGTAGGCGACCAGGTCACCGGCGATGTCGGCGAACACGGGGGCGTGCGCGGCCTGGGCGTCGGTGATCTCGTGGAACTCGGAGTTACGCAGGGGAATACCGGGGTTGACCAGGGTGGAGTACTCGTCGATGACGGTGCTGTCGCCGCGCATGCGCACGACGGCCACCTCACAGATCCGGTGCCCGGCCTCGGGGTGCAGGCCGGTGGTCTCCAGGTCCACGACGGCGAACGTCATCCGTCGGGGGTCGGCCCCGTGGCCTCGGGTCAGGTAGCCCTGGCTGAACATCGTGATGCCTTCCATGACGGAGTCAGGGGCAGGGCCCTTCTCCCGACCGCCACAGCGGCTCCACGACGGCCAGGGGCGCACACGCCACAGTGGTGACGCCGTGCGGACCCCGGTCGTTGACCGAGCGTAAGAAACAAGCCGATACCAGTTCCCGACGACACGAGACCCTTAACTGTCAGTTCCCACGCGTATACATCAGGTGTGACTACTGGTTCCCGGTCGGGCGCGGCACGACCGGCACGGTGTGGAGGTTCGATGACATCCGAAGCCTGGTCCCTGGCGGTGCCCGTTGGCGGGCTGCCCCTGAAGCAACTGTCCGTCATCGGCTCCGGCAAGGACCTGGAGATGCGCATCGTCCGCGGTGGAGGGCCTCTCCTGGTGTTGCCGCTGGAAGGAGTACGCGCCACGGTTCCGGAGGACGTCGTCCTGGAGGTCTCCCGTGTCGACGACGTCTCACTCGAACTGGCCTACAAGGCACTGGAACTCGCCCTGAACCGGTTGGAGGTCCGTTGGGACGAAAGTTGTATGCCAGGGGTCGAGAAGAACTGGAAGAGCTCTTCGAGAACGCGGAGAGGGGCGGCGGCAGGCGGCTTGAACTGCTGTACTGCGTCGAAGTCGAGTTCGAGCTGACCACCGGGACAGACCAGGTGGTGTACCCCTCAAAAGATCGGCTGATTCCCCGTAGCGTGTTCAGAGAACGCACACGAGGGGACTCAGCTGATCACTCCAATCGGATTCGACGGAACCCTTGCAGCGGCCCTGTGCCCGGCAACGACCGATGAGGGCGACATACCGACTCCGGCGCCTGGCCCGACCCAAATCGAAGAGCGTTCCATGTTCCTCCGTAGGAACCCTTATCCGCTCAGCGAACGGATCGCGTTAACCATACGGCGGAAGGACCGACTCCGTTCCGCGGCCAGGTGCAAGTCCATGACGGCGGAGAACTTCGCCTGGTGGAGTGTCTCCTTGTAGGACTCGTTCATGATGGCGCGCAGCTGTGTCTTGGCGTCTCGCTTGTGTTCGGGGTCCTCGGGAGCTTGGGCGTCATCGAGGATCGAGGGGTGCGAACGCAGGGATTCCGTGGCGGCCAGAAACCATGCCTCGTACTCGTGGCGGGCGATCACGATTTCGACGGGCACTGCGACCAGCCCCGCTTCCGGAGCCAGGGACTTGGCGAGTGCGACCGGGCAGTCGATATCGGAGTCGTCCCCGTCACGAAGCACGAGGACTCCTCCCTTGCCCCGGATACGCGCTGACTGGACCCTGACCGCTTTGACCAGTTCCTCAGACTTGCGCATCTTCGCTGAATCGAGCCGAAAGGGCTGTGCGACCTCGACATAGGTGTCGAGCAGCTCGGCCCCGATACGAACGATGAGTGTGCGTACTGCGGGTATCTCCCCGTGGCCTTCGACGATGGGGGCGACCGTCACCTGCGACATCAGCTCTCCTTCGAGGGCAGGAGGAGCTGTTCCGGGGCGGGGAGCAGCTGGTCGGTGCGGAGTAGTTCGCCGGGGGTGTAGAGATGCTCGCGCATGGCCAGAGCTCCGGCCTCGTCGAGAGGGCCGATTCTCGTTTCGCCTCCCACGGAACGGACCGCGCAGAGTTCTTCGGGTTGGAAGTCATCCCGGTCCAGCAGGTCCGGGCTGTGGCTGGTGATGATCACCTGACGCCGTTCGCTGGCGTCACGCAGAGCGTCCAGAAGCACCCCGGCGGCTGCGGGATGCAACGCGCTCTCGGGTTCTTCGATACCGATGCTGCTGAGCGTGTGACCGGTGTCGGCGAAGAGCGCCACCAGGACTCCCAGAGCACGAAGGGTGCCGTCGGAGACGGCATGGGCCTGGAAACGCCACGGGTTGTCCGAGCCTTGGACGTCCTGGGTGAACTCCAGGGTCTCCCAGTTCCCGAGATCCTTTCGGGAGACCCCGTGCATCCCGGGGACGATGGTTTGCAGATAGTCCTCAATGCGTCCCCTGGCGGGGTAGTCCAACCGGTGCAGGACACTCGCGACGTTGGCCCCGTCCCTGCGCAGGAACTCACCAGAATCCGGAGTCTGGGGGTCTCGCATGGCGTCCGGGTTGAGGCTGAAGACGCTGATACCGGCGAGGCCTTCGAAGACCAGCTCGAAGATGCCGATACCAGCCGCGGAGACCAGGTAGAGCCGTTTCTCGCTCGAAGGCGGCATGACGGGTTCGGAATGCTCCACCAGCTCCCCGCCGCGGATCTTGAAGTACCCGTGACGGGGTTCGCTTCCACCGGTGGTGTGGACCCGGCACTCCTCACGGGTGATCTTGAAACCACCACCCTGGCCAGCCCCCACCTCGAAGCCGTAGGAGCCCGAGAACCCCGGGCCACGGAACTCCAGGTCGATGCCGAAGTGGTGCGGATGACCGGTCGATCGACGGCGCACCTCCCCCACCCCGCCTCGGCTCCGAAGGGCCTGGTCGAGAGAGGTCTGGAGCGCTTCGGAGAGCAACCTGAGCGCATCCAGGACATTGCTCTTGCCCGAGCCGTTGGGGCCCACCAGGAAGAGGAGGTCGCCGAGCCTGATGTCGGCTTTGGCGATGCTTCTGTAGTGCTTGAGCCGCACCCTGGTGAGCGAGAATCGGTTGTCCTGCATGGACTCAGTCTTTCAGTAGCTCAGAGGCCGGGCACCACCACGACCCACGAGGAGCAGATGAAGGCTGGACGAGGCCCCGGCCTCCGGGTTCGGGAAGGACGAAGATCCGGTGGTGGGCGCGAACTGCGGTGACGGGGCCGTCAGGGCCGGGTTTGTAGGCTGCACAGAAGCGTGGAAGCCGAGGCGGTGCATGCCGCTCTCGGGCCCGAGAGCGGACCGAACCACACGGGCGCACGCGTTCTCTGGTCATCCCGCGTGGGCGGCGCCTTCCCTGAAGGCGTGCTCCACGCGCAGGCGCTGGGTGTGGTGCATGTCCAACCCCGCGATCTCCCCGGCCGTGAACCAGCCCGCCTCGTGCGACTCGTCGCTGACCGCGAGTTCTGCCCCGACTGCCCGGGCCCGGAAGCAGACGTTGAACTGTCGGCGCACCTCCCCGTCGCTGTAGGCGATCACGTGCCGGGCATCGGTGTAGGTGCCCACCAGCCCGGTCACCTCCACCTCGTAACCGGTCTCCTCGCGCACCTCCCGCACGGCCGTTTCCGGGAGGCTCTCGGTCATCTCCATCACCCCGCCCGGCATCGCCCAGAGCCCGTTGTCCACCCGCCGTTGCAACAGCAGACGGCCCGCGTCGTCGAGGACGGCCGCGCTGGCCGCCACCACCAGGCTGTTGGGCACGGGGGCGTCCGGGTCGTCGTAGTACTCGGTTCTGGCCATGTGCTGGTTCACTCCTCACGTGGTCGGGCGGTGTGCCATACGGCGTCCATACTGGCGGCGTAGGCGTCGAACATTCCTCCGGCAGCCGTGCGTTTCAGCCGCAGCAGCGGGTTGCCGTAGGCGTTGACCCCGTACAGGTGTGTGTTGACGTACATGTGGTCATCAGCCCGGTAGAGGGAGTTGTACAGCGTCGTGGAGTGCACTCTCACCGCGATCCCAGAAATCACTGTCAGGGGCAGGTAGTGCATGGCGGCCAGGTGGCACCGGGACTGGATGCCGTGGCCGAAGCTCTCCTCCTCACCGCGCACACATACGGCCTCGCAGTCGGGGTCCCCGATGAGCACACGCACACGAACGCCGCCCCCGGCCTTTTCTCTGAGCAGGTCGTTCCAGCCGGGAATCTGTTCGTGGAGCAACAGGGCCGCGTAGACCAGGTTGTCGATCGACCTCTCAGCGGCCGCGAACACGTCCCGCCACCGCTCGGCTGAGACATCGGAGCGGTGGCGGTGCACGGCCACCAGATCGCCGTCTGTGACCCCCATTCCTCTACTCCACCGTTCCTAGGAGGGCCAGAGCTCACGGGCGTCCGTTCCCAGTACCCGCGCGACCGCGGGGCCGTTCGGTGCCGGTGTGCGCACCGCGGACGGTCTTGCCGTCCAAGGAGATGACGCGTAGCCCTTCGACCACGGCCAGGCGGGTGGCGGCCCAAGCCTCCAGAGCCTGGTCGAGCAGGTTGGCGTCCAGGCGGGAGAAGGCATGGCGGAAGTTCGCCTCGTCAGCGGCTCCTCTGGCCATTCCCAGGGTGGTGAGTGTGTGGGTGGTGGTCTCGGAGGCCCACTGGTCGGTTGCGGTGAACCCTTTGGTTCCGGCCAGTACCGCGCAGACGACCACAGCGATCAGCGCGGTGAACGGGTGGCGTCGTCCGCTGTGGCGCGAACCTGAGCGCGGGGAAGGAACCCTGGTTACTGTGGAGTGATCTCGTTACACCCCCAGGTGACGGAGGGACCCCTCGATGCGTTGTGGAAACTGCGGACGAGACCGCGGCGCCCTTCACGGCTCCTGTGAGTGCATCCCCTCGTGGGTATGGCGGGACCCGGAAATGGTCGACGCTGTCCGGGAGCGCGACGCTCAGCGGGTAATCCGTTTTCTGCGCCGCCGTGTCAGGAACCTGTCCCAGGAAGCCCTGGCCAGGATGTGCGGGGTCGCCCAGAGCACCATCACCCGCGCTGAAGCAGGCAAGGGGCTCAGCGACCGACGCAAGATCCACGAAGCCCTCCAAGGGCTCGGAGCCCTGGACCAGCACCCGCCCGACGAAGTCCCCCGAGCCCTCACGGAACCCGAGCCCGAGAAACTGACTTCAACAGGCTGGAGCGGCGATGTCGACTGGGATCGCGGCATCGCGCTGCTGGAGTCCCTCGTCAACCGGTACGACCTTCCCGAAGACGGCCGGGTGCGCACTCTCGGTCAGCTCCAGCGCGAGGTCAGCGGCATCATCCGTTGCCGCCTGAACTCGCACTACAGCTGCCTGATGGCACGGCTTCCCGAGCTTCTCCCTGAGCTGAGCCGTGCCCTGTTGAGCAGCCAGGGGCAGGACCGTGCTCACATGGCCCGGCTGCTGGTCCAGGCGTACCGGGCCGCTGACGCGATCGCGGACAAGTTCGGCCTCCACCACCTTTCCGCCCGTACCATCCAGGTGCTCCTGTGGGCAGCCGACCAGACCGGAGACGAGGTGACGCGGGCTGCCGCCACCTACGTGCGCGGGGAGACCTTCTTCTGCTCCGGCGAACACGAAGCAGGACGCCGCCTGCTCGAACGGGCAGCGGAGAATCTGGTGCCCTCGGACGCACGCTCGTGGGCGGCCTACGGATCCCTGCACATGCGTGCCGCCGTTTTCGCCGCGCGGAACCGCCAACCCCGGCAGGCCGCGCCCCACCTGGCGCAAGCGCGCCTCGCCGCTGAGCACACCCGGGAGGCGGTCTACACCGGAACGGCCTTCGGCAGCGCTTCGGTGCGCGTCCACCAGGTCACTCTGGCGCTGGAGTGCGAGGACCCCGACCAGGCGCTGCACGCGGCTGCGGGTTGGACTCCGCCCCGGGAACTTCCCGCTGAGCGCGCTTCGCACTACTTCATCGACGTAGCCCGCGCCCACCACCTCCTGGGGCGCCAGGATGTGGCTCTGGCCAACCTCCGGGCCGCGTGGCAGAAGGCCCCGGAGCACACGCGGCTCAACCCTCACGTGCGGGCGCTGTCAGGTCTCCTCCTGTCGTCCGGGCCGACCCAGGTCCAAGCTCGGGATTTCGTCGCTCAGGCCGGGGTCAGTCCTTTGTGGTGAGCAAGCCCGGCAGTTCCTTGATCGAGTCGATGACCCAGTCCGCGTGAGCGCGCACCAGGGGTTGATCCGCCCACAGGTACCCCCAGGGGCCGCGACGGATCAGCGCCGGCCGCAAGCCCGCTTCGCGGGCGGGAAGAACGTCGTTGTCACGATGGTCGCCCACGTACACGATCTCCTGCGGTTCCCCGGGCGCCATGGCGATGACGCGGTCGAAGAAACCGGGGTCGGGTTTGGCCACCCCCCACTCCCCGGACGTGGCGATGGCCTCGACCGGAAGGTTCAACTGTTGGAGGAGCTCTCCGGCACGGGCGGTCTGGTTTCCGGCGATCCCCACCCAGAGTCCGGCGTCCCGCAGGGCCTGTAGCCCGGGCCGAACGTCGGAGTACAGGTCCACTTCCTCGATGAGCTCTCCGCGGCCCGCGTCTTCACGCCGTTGGCGCTCCTCGGCCAGGTCGAATCCGGGACGGAAGTAGTCGAAGGTCTCCGCGTTGTTGCGCCCCTCAGCCGTAACAGCCCCCAGCACGGCGGAGAAGGTGTGCAGGGGGACGTTGAGCCAATCGGCCCATCGCGCCCATTCCCGCGTGTCGTCGATGAGGGTCTCTCCGACGTCGAACACCACTGAGCGAATCATGCTCTCCTGCTCTTTCCAGACATGTCGTGCATCGCACTCTCGGCGTTCAGCGTAGGACCAGCGACGAGTCGAGGCATGCGCACCCGACATCCTGAGCTCCTCAGTGCTGCTCAAACCGGGTATTTCGAACACAGCGCATAAATCGAACGGTGAAATTATGCGTCTGCGCATAGGTCGATCTCCCGGGCCGCGCGACACTTCTGACTCCGGTCGCCGTTGGCAGCACGAACCCCGCTGGACGGTTGACCGGTTCCGATCATCGCGATGGTGACCACCCCACGGGAAAGGCGCACATGAGCAACAAGTCCAGCCTCACGACGTCCACCGACCGCACGACGCAGCTCACCAACGCCGACCTCAGCAGGATCATGACGCTCACCCTGCCCCAGGTCGGCATGGACAGGATGACCGCGCCCCGGGTGGAGGAGACCCTGGCCTGCTCCGCCCTGACCGCTCACTTCTAGACCGACGAGTCCGTCCGCCTGAGAAAACGAAGGAGCCATGAGTGAGTAACTGGGAACGGGTCACACTGCTCTTCGCCAACGGGGCGAGGCCCCTGGCGCAGAAGGACGCACTGTCGTTCGCCGATCTGCTGCGCGCGAACCGCTTTCCGCCGTCCATGTTCCAGGCCTACGAAGTACCCGGCGACGGGAGCCTGCGGCCCGTTCCCATCTCACACACGCTGGAGGAGATCCCCGAGACGAGCAACGTCATCCTCCAGTGCATGCGCAACACCGACGCCGAACTGGTTCCGCCCGCCCTCAGCACATATGCGCACACGGACCGCCCGGTCGCGGCGATGTACGACCTGAAGTACGCGGAGAAGGACTCCCTCCACGGCGTCCACCTCGTGGACGACGAACAGCTCCGCGAGATGGTCTTCGACAAGATCGCGGACTCCCTCCACGAACACCGCGTGGAGCTTCCGCTGGTCGCCGGGATCTCCGGCGGTGGCGACTCCAGCAGCATCGTCCAAGGGCTGCGCCGCTACGCCACGGCACAAGATCTGCCAGCCGAGCAGGTGCTGTGCTTCACCGTGGTCCTTGACCCCCTCTGGAGGGGGACCGCAGCCGACAGGGCGCGAGAGCTCTGTGAGGGCAACGGGTTCGGCCACCGCGTCCTCTACCCGGAGGACATCGCGGCCCTGCTGGGGATGAGCACCTCGCCCCAGGCCCTGTGGACCGAGATCAGGTCCGTCTACGGGCCGGACTCCTCGCACTTCTTCGGTACCTGGCTGCTCAACCTGGTGGGCCGGGCCCTCAACAAGGAGATCGGCGGCTCCAACCTTCTGATGGGTTACAACCGCGAGGACGTCATGGCTGAACTGCTGTTCTGCCTGATGAACGGGCGACGCCCGCTCCCCTACCCCAAGCGTCGGACCGGAGAGGTGGACTGCTTCATGCCGGTGTGGGACGTGCCGAAGGTGCTGCTGGACTCGTGCTACCCGCAGGTGAGCGAGGTCAACTACGCCGAACGCATCGACTCCACCGCGCCCCGGCGCTCCTCGATCTACTACCAGGCACACGCCCTGGACGCGATCGTGCCGCAGATGTCCCTGTCCCTGATGACGGGGGTGCGCACGCTCATGGACTCGCTCAACGGCTGGGAGGAGCTGGAGGCCGTCGACGGCACACCGCTGCTGCACACCGGTCACGGCAGCCCCGAGGACCGCGACTCACTGGTCGCGCTCCTGGCCCGGCACTTCCCTGACTGGTCGGTCAGCGAGCCTGACCCACAGTAGTCTGACGCCGTCCCGGGAACCGTGAAGTCACAGCAGGAGTAGCGTTCACATGGCCAAGTCAGCAGCTCCCTCCGGAACGAGGGACTTCCTCGCCGACGACCTGCGCCGCCGTAGGGCGGCGTTCACCACCGTCAGCGACATCTTCGAGCGCTACGGGTTCGATCCGCTGGAGACCCCCGCGTTCGAGCGGCTGGAGGTACTGACCGGCAAGTACGGCGAAGAGGCCTCCCAGCTCCTGTTCAAAATCCTGCGCCGCGGGGTGCACGAGGCCTCCGGCAAGCCCGACCTGGCCCTGCGCTACGACCACACGGTTCCCCTGGCCCGGGTCATCGGAACCCACGGGGCGAAGCTGCCCAACCCCTACAAGCGCTACGCCATCGGCCCGGTGTGGCGGGCCGACCGCCCCCAGGAAGGCCGGTTCCGGGAGTTCGTGCAGTGCGACATCGACACGGTGGGCTCTTCCTCCCCGCTGGCCGACGCCGAGGTCGTCCTGGCCCTGGCCGAGAGCCTGGACGCCTTGGGCGTGAACCGGTTCCGTTTCCTCGTCAACAGCCGTGAAGCACTCCGCGGCCTGCTGGAGGTCTACGGCGTCGCCGAGGAGAACGGTGACGGGGTCCTGGCCACGCTGGACAAGCTCGACAAGGTGGGTGCCGGCGCCGTGGCCAAGGAGCTGGTCGATGAGCGCGGCCTGGACGTGACGGGTGCCGAGCGCCTGGCCGAGGACGTCGCCTCCGACGACCAGGACCTGATCCGGTCCAAGCTCGCCACCAGCGAGCGCGGCCAGCGCGGCCTCGCCCAGGTCGACAGCCTGCTGGAGCTGACCGCGAGCCTGGGTGATCGGGCCGTGTTCGCCCCGCGCATGGTGCGCGGCTTGGACTACTACACGGGCGCGATCTATGAGGTCGAGGCCGAGGGCTTCCCCGGGTCGATCGCGGCGGGCGGGCGCTACGACGGCCTGGTCGCCTCGCTGGGCGGCCCGGACATGCCCGCCTGCGGCGGTTCCATCGGCATTGAGCGCATCCTGGCCATGCAGGACACCGGCGACGCTCCCGCCGTCGGGCTCGACGTGGCGATCACGGTACTGGGCGGCCAAGCCGAGCTGATGAAGCTGGCGAGCGAGCTGCGCGCGCTGGGGCTGCGGGTGGGCACCTATCTGGGTTCCTCCGGCAAGCTCGGCAAGCAGTTGCAGTGGGCGAACGCGCAGAACGCGCGGTTCACGGTGATCTTCGGTTCCGAAGAGCAGGAGTCCGGCGAGGTCACCGTCCGCGACATGGTCTCGGGCGACCAGAGCCGCGTCCCCTTGGCACAGGCCAGCAACGATCTTCGGGAACGCCTCGAAAGGTGACCGGTTGAGCGCCCCCGCCCCCGAACACGCCGATCCAACGACCTTCCACCTCCGAGCCCAGGGGAGACCGCCGGGACTGCTTGAGGAAGCAGCAGACAAACTTGGCACCCGTCTCGTCGAGGACAGCTTGGTGGAACGTGGATCACGCCCGTCGGTGGGGGCGCCGACCACACGCGGGACCTGGGCGCGGATCAGCTGGCGCCCGCCATCCAGGGTCTTCGCCCGCGAGTTCAGCGGGTTGGAGGCGTCGGTGGCCGTGCATGACGTGCCCAAGCCGTCGTTCATCCAGACGGTGCACTGGATGAACGACGGCCTCGTCTGCCGTGCCGAGGAGATGACGCTCATCGGCGAACCGGTGGTCTCCACCGCCTACACCCTGGACAAGGCACCCGAGCTGAGCGGCCAGTGGTGGGAGGAGCTATCTGCCGCTCTGGAGCGTCTGGCCGGTACGGACACCGATCGTGTCTCCCTCGTCCAAGAGGACATCGACTGCTCCATCCGGGAAGCATTCGGAGCCTCGATCGACACGACCGTCTCCCAGTGGGTGATCGGCCACGGGGATCTGCACTGGGCCAACCTGACCGCGCCCCGCCTGTTTCTTCTGGACTGGGACAGCTGGGGTCTGATGCCCCGAGGCCTGGACGCGGCGAAGCTGTGGGAGTCGGCGTTCCGGGTCCCCGACTTCGCAGAGGAGATCACAGAGCGGCTGGCCTCCGACCTCGCCTGCCGTGACGGCAAGCTAAGTCAGCTCTGGGTCTGCGCGAACAGGGTCCTGGGAGCCAGACGCCGAGGCAAGGCGACCGACCAAACCGAGCACGCCTCCCGGTTGGGAAAGTCACTGCTTGCAGAGCTTTCGTGACTGCCGTAGGAGCGCTAACACCCGACAGTCATGCTTGAACACTTATCCATCGGCCCGACATATTCCAGAGCGTCGTTCAGCGCACCCGGCATGAAACATTCACCTGGTACAGGAATGACCTGCCAAGCGGGGACCCGCAACCAGTGGAAGTCCCGGGCACCCCAACGGCCGCGCCGGGACCCGGGTTCCGGCGCGGCCTCGCTGAGGTGTGGTGGCGGGCGGCTACAGCAGGACCGTGGCCAGGTGGTGGGCGAGGGCGCCTGCCGCGGCAGTGAGGGTGTAGGTGATCAGGCGCCACGGGGTGCGTCGGGGCTTTCGGTGGCTCCGCGGGCGGCGCGGTAGTGGTGGCCGGGGCGCCCGCGGTGGGCGGGGTGGTCGAGGTGGCGGCGGCCCGTCGTCGGGAGCCGGGCGGGGGCGCGGCACGAAGGGCGTCGGCGGACGGGTCGGCGGAGGCGGAGGGTCGCGCGGCTCTTCGGGGGCGGGGGCCGCGTGCCCGGTCAGGCGGGCGGCGTGCGTGGCCATCCAGGGCGGGACTTCACCGTGCTCCACCCGGTAGCGAACCTTGGGGTGCTCCATCATCTGGTCGAAGAGCTCTTCGCGGGTGGCCGGCACGGGGCGCCTGCCGGTGCGGGTGTGGGAGAAGCGGTGGCCCCGGGGTGCGGTGAGGACCTCCCGCACCCCGGCGCTGACCTGGTGGGAGCCGTTCACCGGTTGAACTCCGGGAGGGAGAACTCGGCCCAGGTGACGGTGCCCAGGCCCTCGCAGAACGGGAAGTCCAGGACGGAGCGGGTACCCCAACGGTCGGCGAGGTGGTTGATGAGCAGCAGGCCGCGGCCACGCTCGACCTGGGCCCACTCCTCCAGGGTGTGCTCGGGGATCTCGGGGCGGGCGGGGGCGGTGGCGTCGGTGCGCCAGCCGTCGTCGACGACCGCGACCTGAATGGTGCTGGCAGTGGGCATGTGGAGGGTGCGGATCACCCGGCCGTCGGGGTCCTCGCCGGAACGGCTGTGGTCGACCGCGTTCGCGAACATCTCGCTGGCGCACAGCACCATGTTCTCGCTGGTCTCGGCGGGCAGCCCGGACAGGCGGTACAGGTCGGCGGCCAGATCCGAGCGAACCCAGCCGGTCTGCGCCAGGTCGCCGGGGTAGACCCGAGAGGACCAGCGCCGCCCCGCGAAAGGCGGGGTGGGGGTGTGGAACGGGGCGCGGACGTACGGCACACTGGACATGTCGATCTCGCTTTCAGGTTTCGCAATCATGGAATTTGGATCGGCCTGCTCTGGGGGTGTTGGCGCACCCGCCAGAGCTTTTTCATGGGCTGGGTTCAGGGGTGCAGCGCGCGGCGTTCGGAGGTGGGCACGCGGGCGGCGATCTCGGTGATGCGGTGCAGGGAGTCGTCGGCGGAGAGCGCGACGCTCTGCAGGGTGGCAAAGAGGTCGGTGTAGCTCTTGACGTGGGTGGACTCGCTGATGAGGTGGCCCGGACCGCACGGCTGCGGGCTGTAGACGAGGGTGTGGGCGGGGGAGAAGGCCAGCGTCCAGAAGGCGCCGCGCAGACCGGGGTGGTAGGGGGTTCCGGTCGGGATGAGGTGCACGGTGACGCGGGCGCTCTGGGCCAGACGGTGCAGGTGCAGGAGCTGGGCACGGGTGGTGTCGGCGTCGGCGAGAGTGCGGGTCAGGGCGGTTTCGTCAATCACCAGGCAGTGGTGGGGCGCGGCGCCGGAGGTGGGGAGGAGCCGACCGACGTGGGGGCGGTCCTCGTCAAGGAGCGCGGACTCCATGGGGCGTTCGGCCCGGTGCAGGGCGGCGGCGTAGGAGTCGGTGAGGTAGGGGTCCGGCAGGACCAGGGGCGCGTAGGTGCGGACCTGGAGGACTTCGGGCAGGACGTCGGTGATGGTGACGCGGCCCTGGAGGAGGGTGGCCAGGTGGGCGGCGGCCCAGGCGTCCCACAACTGGCCGGTGAATCGGAGCTCCCGGTCCAGGTCCTGAGCGACCCGACGTCCGGGGTCAAGGGCTCCGGATTCGATTTCCTGGAGCATCTCGCCGGTGATGAAGACCTGCGCCGCCAGGTAATCGAGGGAAAAGTCGTGCTCCCGCCGAGCCGCCCACACCCGCGCCCCAAACCCCTCCCACTGCCCCTGAAGAGCAGTTACTGCCCGGATAGCTCGTTCACCCACCATGTGACCTCTCCTCCATAGCTCCGCTGGCCCGCAACCTCACCGATTGTCACCGGTGTTGTCTGGGCTTCACCTCACCACTTAAGCTAGAGACCGACCATCAAAGTTACAAGGCCTGTATTTAAACTGGTCCGTATTATGAATGGATGTCCTCTTTGGATGCGGTGAGATGATGTCCAAGACTCCCGCCGACCGGCGCATCGTCGATGGAACGAAGGAGGCTGTCGTGGCCCAGGGCTCCCCCGTCCGCAGGCACTACTTGGTGAGTCAGCTCAAGAGACTCAGGACCCAGGCCAAGATGTCTCAGGAGCAGGTCGCCAACGAGCTCGGGTGGGACACCAGCAAGCTCTACAGAATCGAGAACGGGCGGTTCGTTCGCCTGACGACCGAGGCCGTGGCCGCGCTCTGCCGCTTGTACGGGGCGAGCGACGCGCTGCGCGAAGAGCTGGTGGAGATCGCCAAAGCCGCGAGGAAGCAGAAGCCCTGGTGGTTCCAGCACGAGGACGTGGCAGGCAACGCCTTCTACAGCCTGGAGAACGAGGCCACCAAGATCCAGGAGTACGCCATGGGGGTCATCCCGGGCCTACTCCAGCATCCGGACTACATCGAGGCCCTTATGTCCCGGGGCATCGTCACTGATCCGGAAGAGCGCCAGAAGCGCATCGCCGCCCGCATAGAACGCTGTGAGAGCCTCCTCAACCGCGAGCACGCACCCCGGATCTGGGCGATCATCGACGAGTCCGCGCTTCGCTGCTTGGTTGGCGGCCCTGAGGTGATGCGCACCCAGTTCCAGCACCTCATGGAGCTGAACAAGCGCCCGAACATTGACATTCAGGTCCTGCTACTGTCCAAAGGGATGGCGCAATCCTGCGGCTACATCCTTCTGCACCTCGGCGAAACTGACCGCGTCGGTTACCTGGACGTCCCCCCAAGCGGCCACTTCTTCGAGGGCGGGGAAGCGCTCGCTAACCACGAGGACGGGTTCGAGTACATGCAGGCCGCAGCCCTACCGCTGGACGACACGCAAGACTTCATCCGCCAGCTGGTGGACGAACTGGAGAAGGCTTGATGACTGAGCACGAAGCCACCAAGGCTACGTTGGCGCCCAAGTCCCCCTGGCACACCGCCAGCTACAGCGTCGAACGTGGCGCTTGCGTGGAGGTTTCAGAAGGTCCGTTCACCGGGGTTCGGGACACCCAGAACCGCGAGATCGGCGCACTGTTCTTCGACGCCAACGAGTGGCAGGCTTTCCTAGGGACCGCCCGCGACGACCTTCGCTGAACCAGCCGGTTACGCCTGTCCCGGAGACAAACCTTCCGAGCAGTCCGGGCCCTCGCTCCCCCAGGGAAGCGGGGGCCCTGCTCGTTCCCCTGCGCTACTTCGACGGAAGCGATCAGGACCAGGTCCCAGCAGTGGCGCTCCAAGCAACCCTGATGGGCGGGGCGGCCCAGCGGACCGCGCCGCCCCCGCCGGGGCTCAGCCCAGGTAGTTCTCGTCGACGGACCCCAGCGGGTCTTGGGCACTTCGATCTCCTCGTTCGATGAGAAAATTATCCAACAACAGAAACCTGTCCACCGAACCGAAGCAACTTCAATGCGTCTCAGGTAGCAGGGCGTCACCTCCGGAAGGCCAGCATCAGGAGGGCTTCCTTTCCCTGCTATCAGACGAAGCATTGAATCGTTCCTGTTTGCGGCGAGAAACAGCCTGATCACGTAAATTAATCCAACGAGCTCGGGCCTGTCTCTTACCTTTCGAGCTGGGCATCCGCTTCAACTCCCTGAGCGCGGCATCGCACAGTTTCACCGCAAGCCGGGAGTCGCTTTCAATCATCTGCTTTGCCTGCACATATCTGGCCGCCCTCTTAGCGAAGGCCCCCAGCTGTGGAGCCAGCCCTTGTCGTTGCGAGGACACCATCGCTGTCGCGCTCTGGCCCCCAGGCTGCCCCTGCCCGGGCTTTCCTGGAGCACCCTCCCGTTGAGCAGGGATCACTCCCTTAGCTCTCATGTTGTCGTAGGCCTCCGTCCGACAGGCCCTGAGGAAACTCCGCATCCGGTCCCCCTCACGCCCGGCCGCTGACATCGCCGTTTCCCCGGTGGTGAGCAGTGTGGAACACAGCCGAGCCGCCTCCCGGTCACGGCCGCGGTTCAGATGCCTCACCACCAACGCCCGCACCTCAAGTAGTTCAGAGATACCTATGGGTCTCCTACCGTTGATCCAGATCTGATCCGACGCGGTGCCCGCGGCTTTCTTCGCACGGAAATCCCGGGCCCGTTCACGTAGGCGTTCTCGCTCCACCACGGCGTGCTGCGCAGCCTCGGCTTTTCGCTGCAGGGCATCGAGCTCATCCAACAGCCGGAGCAGCTTCTTGCCTTCTAATTTGCCGCTTGGCCTACCAGCTGCCCTACCAGCCTCTGTGCGCAGTCCTTTCTCATCCCGAAGCGCCACCGCGCAAACCCTCATTGTCTGCTCGGGATCCGAAGACAGCACCGCCGCCGCCCTCTCCCAAGCTCTCTGAAGGCGCACCACTTCGGTAAGCAGCTTCTGGGAGACTCCAGCCGAGCCCTTCGCGGTCCGCGGGCCCTGATGTTTCGCTCCGGACGATGAGCCATCGGGCGCCTTGCGCGGCTTGGGCACCAACTTCGATGTTTTGGTAGAACGACCGGAGCTCTTGGTTGAACGCTTGGGCTGTTTGTCCCGGTGCTCGTCACAGAGCGTCCGCAGGCTCTGATCGGCAGCCCGGTCGTCGAGCCCTTCCCGACTCCAGTCAACGCGGGCTTTGGCGTTCCTGCTTCTGCACCCCGGGTGCTCGCAGGGGTTGCCCGTGTTGCCTGTTCCTCCGGACACGGGACGCCGCTCGGGGGTCGGTTCTCCGGTACTGCGCGTCACTACGCCCTCCAGTTCCGAGGAGCGGCGGGGCCGTCGATTCGGGACCTACGGCCCGTTGTCTCCACCAGTTGTCACACTGGGTAAACCAAGTGACGGTGGGGGCCGTCCTCTGGTTCACAGGCCCGACGGTGTCGGGCCTTGGGGACAAACTACCCGCCTTGCGTGTGAACCGGGTTAACAATAGAGTCTCAGTGATCGACGGATCACCCCGTCGGCTCTAGCGTTATCCCTACACGGCGAAGGCCCGTCCGGACAGCCACTTCGGCACTTCGGGCCGCGCCTCCCATGCCCTCTGACAGGCGCGAGGTAGTCCAAGAATGCCCACAACGACCGACGAGCTCCCCCAACCGAGTGCGCTTGTCGAGGTACGCGGCCAGAAGTGGGTCGTGAGCGGGATCGAACCAGGTGAGACCTTCACCGTGGTCACCCTCCAGAGCATCCAGGAGGGCAAGTACGGCGAGACCCTCGATGTCCTCTGGGAGCTCGAACCCGGCCGCCGGCTCCTGCCCAGCGGTTCCCTGCCCGACGTGTCCGGGATCGTGCCCGACCAGCCCGAGCAGCTGGCCGCCTTCCTGGACGCGGTGCGCTGGTCCGCCGTCACCTCCGCGGACGTGCGCAACCTCCAGTCACCGTTCCGGTCCGGGGTGGCGATCGAGGACTACCAGCTCGAACCGGTCTCGCGGGCGATCGGCGCCCCGCGTGTGAACCTCCTCCTCGCCGACGACGTCGGCCTGGGCAAGACCATCGAGGCCGGGCTGGTCACCCAGGAACTGCTGCTGCGCAACCGCACCCAGCGCATCATGATCGTGTGCCCGGCCGGGCTGACGTTGAAGTGGAAGGACGAGATGGCCGAGAAGTTCGGCCTCGACTTCACCATCATCAACTCCGAGCAGGCCGCGCAGGTGCGCCGCGACTACGGCAGCACCGCGAACCCGTTCAACGTCCACCCGCTGGCCATCGTCAGCCTGCCGTGGCTGCGCGGCGCCAAGGCCCAGCGCCTGCTGCGCGAGGTCCTGCCCACCGACGGCCCCAGTTACCCGCGCACCTTCGACCTGCTCATCCTGGACGAGGCCCACCACGTGGCCCCGGCCGCGCCCAAGCAGGTGTACGCGGTGGACTCCCAGCAGACCAAGCTGATCCGCTGGCTGGCCCCGCACTTCACCCACCGGCTGTTCCTGTCCGCGACCCCGCACAACGGCTACCAGCAGTCCTTCACCGCACTGCTGGAGATCCTGGACGACCAGCGGTTCGCCCGAGGGGTGGAGCCCGACCGCTCCGCGATCGAGGACACGGTGGTGCGCCGCCTCAAGCGTGAGGTGGAGAACCCCGACGGCACCCCGCGGTTCCGGGAGCGCGTCACCCGCGAAATCCCGGTCACCTACCCGGAGGCCGAGCGGGAGATCCACACCCTGCTCACCCGCTTCGCGCAGCTGCGCCGGACCAAGCTGACCACCAGGAAGGGCAAGCGCGCCACCGACCTGGTCACCCTGCTGCTGAAGAAGCGCCTCTTCTCCAGCCCGGCCGCCTTCCTGCACACCGTCGAGGTCTACGCGGAAACCCTGCGCTCGCGCTCGGCCGGCCCCGAGGCGCTCGGAGCGGGCCTCGACTCGGACGACGACGTGCCCGAGTGGATGGACGACTTCTGGGACGAGACGGCCACCTACGACGACGAGGAGCTGGCCGAGGCCGAGGACGACGCCCTGGACCGCAGCCGCCCCCACCAGCCCGACGCCGACGAGGACGAGCAGTCGCTACTGGAGCGGATGCGCGCGTGGGCGCGCACGCACGAGGCCCAGCCGGATGCCAAGGCCCGTGAGCTCATCACCTACCTGCAGGCCGTGTGCAAGCCGGACGGAAAGCTCTGGAACGACGAGCGCGTGGTGGTCTTCACCGAGTACCGCGACACCCAGTCCTGGCTGCGCGAGCTCCTGGCCCAGCAGGGCCTGGGCGGCCAGCACGTCGCCGAACTGCACGGCGGCATGAACACCGACGAGCGCGAGTCGCTGCGGCTGGCCTTCCAGAAGCACCCGGGCGAGCACCCGCTACGCATCCTGCTGGCCACCGACGCCGCCAGCGAGGGCATCGACCTCCAGCGGCACTGCCACCGGCTGGTCAACTACGACATCCCGTTCAACCCGAACAAGCTGGAGCAGCGGATCGGCCGGATCGACCGGTACGGGCAGACCGAGAACCCCGAGATCCGGCACTTCGTCGGCACCGGCTGGGAGAAGTCCACCGACTCCTTCGAGGCCGACCTGGAGTTCCTCTCCCGGGTCGCCACCAAGGTCGCCCGGATGGAGGAGGACCTGGGTTCGGTCAACGCGGTCATCTCCGACGCCGTGCAGCGCCGGATGCTGGGCCAGAAGACCGACCTGGACGCCGAGACCTCGAAGGCAGGCACCAAGGGCAAGGTGCCCTCCAACTCCAACCTGCGCGAGCAGGTGCGCCGTCTGCGCCGCAACCTGGACGAGACGGTGGAGTCACTGGCCATCACCCCGGCACGGGTCAAGCGGGTGGTGGACACCGCCCTGAACCTGGCCCACCAGCCCGCGCTCACCCCGCACGTGGACGAGGACGAGGAGCGCTTCGCCGAGGGCCTGTACCAGGTGCCCGCACTCACCGGCTCATGGGTGCACACCACCACCGGGCTGACCGAGAAGCTGCCCGCGGACGCCCCCCGGAACGCCGTCCCCCGGCAGCTCCCGATCACCTTCAACGCGGCCGACGTCCAGGGCCGCGACGACGTGGTGCTCGCCCACCTGAACCACCCGCTGGTGGCCCGCTCCATCGGTCTGCTGCGCACCGCGGTCTCCAACGACCGGGTGGGCCTCAACCGGGTGACCGCCGTGGTCAGCGACGACCCCGAGCTGGACGAGGTCCTGGTCGGCGCCTACTCGCGGTTCGTGCTGGTGGGCGCGGACGGGCTGCGCCTGCACGAGGAGGTGCTGCACTCGGGCGGCTGGCTGCCCGAGACCGGCCGCTTCCGCCGCCTGGAGAACCTCACCACACTCGGAGGCATCCTCAACCGGGCGCTGACCGACGGACGACCGCTGTCGGACGCGGTGTGGAGCCGGGTCCGCGACCGATGGGAGCGGGCCAACGGCCGGAAGGGGCTCGAAGACGCCATCAACTGGCGCGCCGACACACGTGAGAAGTCGTTGCTGCGCGTGTTGAAGGAGCGCGAGGAGAACGAGCGCGCCAGGGTGACCAGTGTCCTGGACCAGTTCGCGTCGACCCTGCGCGAGGCACTGTCCTCGGACGAGGAGGCGGACGAGAACGCGCTGTTCAGCGAGCGCTCCGTCACCCAGACCAAGGAAGAGCGCGAGCAGTACCGCAAGGACCGGATGAACTGGGAAACGAGGCTGGCGGCCCTGGACGGGGAACGCGAGCGCGAGTTGGCGGCCATCGAGCAGCGCTACTCGCAGAAAGACCCGCATACCTTCCCCGTCGCCGTCGTCTTCGTCGTTCCCCGCAAGGAGGCAGTCCGTTGAGCGCCCCGCAGCTTGGAAGTAAGCACAGCCGAGGTCAGCAGAGCAGCACCGACCTGGTCCGTGACCAGCACCTGAACTGGCTGGGCCTGGTGGAGGTCAGCGGACCGTTCCTGACCCTGCCGGTACTGCGCCAAGTGTGGTCCGCCGGGCTGGACCCGCTGGACAAGGATCAGCGGCGGGAGCTGCGCCGCGAGCACACCCTCTGGCAGGAGGACCTGGCCGCCGGACGGGACGCCTGGATCCGGTACGTGCTGGGCGGACTGCTCGGCTGGGGCCAGGACCTGTGCACCGGCGGCTTGGAGTCGCTGGCCATGGAGGTCGCCGAACACGACACCCGGGTGGAGCCGTCGTTCGTGCTCACCGAACCCGGTACCGGATCGGGTGACGCCGCGGACGGCGATGAGGTCAAGGCCGACCGTGTCCGGCTGCTCGGGCTGGTCTGCCCGGCCGGGCAGTCCCCTCAGCAGCGGATCAAGGACGAGTCCTGGTCGGCCACCCCCGCGGACCGGCTGGCGCAGCTGTGCCGCCACCACGGTGTGGAGCTTGGGTTGGCCATCGACGGCCGCTGGTGGGTGCTGGTGTGGGCGCCAAAGGGCGGCGTCACCACCACCGCGGTCTTCGACGCCTCGCTGTGGACCGACTCCGCCGAGCGCGATGTACTGCGGGCCTTCTACTCGCTGCTCAACCGGCGCCGCTTCTTCGGGGTTCCGGAGGAGGAGCGGCTGGTCAGGCTGCTCGCCCAGAGCATGGACTCGCAGGAGGAAGTCACCGAGGCGCTGGGGGTGCAGGTCCGCCAGGCGGTGGAACTGCTGGTCGCCGCGATCGGCCGGGCCGACACCCGTGCCCGTGAGCGCGGGGACCGGGACCTGAGCGGGGTGTCCGCGCACGACGTGTACCGGGGCTCGGTCTCGGTGATGATGCGGGTGGTGTTCCTGCTCTTCGCCGAGGAGCGCGGCCTGCTGCCCTCCGACAACGACCTGTACGCGCGGGCGTACTCGGCTGGCGGTCTCTACCAGGAGCTGCACGAGCAGGCACGCGAGGGTACCGAGGACGACCTGGAGCGGACCACGGCGGCCTGGCACCGGCTGCTGGCGCTGTTCAACGCGGTCTACGGCGGGGTGGACCACCCCCGACTGAAGATGCACCCGCTCGACGGGTCGCTGTTCAACCCCGAGACCTTCCCGTGGATGCCGCTGGACATCGACGACCGGACCGTGCTGCACATGCTCAAGGCCGTGCAGTACGTGCGGGTGGGGCGTGGGAAGTCCGCCGAACTGCGCAAGCTGTCGTTCCGCGCGCTGGACGTGGAGCAGATCGGTTACGTGTACGAGGGTCTGCTGTCCTTCGACGGCTTCCGCGCCGAGGACCTCGTGGTGGGGCTCATCGGCAAGGAGGGCGCCGAGGAGGAGGTGCAGCTGCGCGAGCTGGAGGAACTGGCGGCGCGGCACACCGACGTGGAGTCTCTGGCGGCCGAGCTGGCCACCAAGTACAAGGACTCCAAGATCGGCACTAAGGGGCAACTGGCCAAGCGCCTGGCCCCGATGGACCGGGCCGAGCAGGAAGAGGCCCGCAAGAAGCTGCGCGGTGTACTCCCCCGCGAGGAACAGCTGGTGGATCGGCTGCTGCCCTTCTTCGGGATCATCCGCCTGGACCTGCGTGGGCTGCCGCTGGTGATCCGTTCGGGCGAGCTGTACGTCACCGACTCCTCGCTGCGCAAGAACACGGGCACGCACTACACGCCGAGGTTCCTCGCCGAGGAGGTCGTGGAGGGTGCGCTGGAGCCGCTGGTCTACGAGCCGGGGCCGTTGCAGACGGCTGATACCAGTGAGTGGAAGCTGAAGAGCAGCCAGGAGATCCTCGCGCTGAAGGTCGCCGACATCGCGGTGGGTTCGGCGGCGTTCCTGGTGGCGGCCGCGCGTTATCTGGGTGACCGGCTGATCGAGGCTTGGGTGCGGGAAGGTGACGAACGAGTCGCCGGATACACCCCGCCCAAGGACGGACTGCGGGCGGACGACGATAAGGTCGTCATCGAGGCGCGGCGTCAGGTGATTGAGCACTCCCTGTACGGAGTGGACATCAACCCGATGGCCGTGGAGATGGCGAAGCTGTCGCTGTGGCTGGTCTCTATGGACCCGGAGCGGCCGTTTACGTTCCTCGATGACCGGCTGGCTGCTGGTGACTCGCTGCTCGGGATCACGTCCCTTGAGCAGCTTGAGTACATGCACATGGACCCCAAGAAGGGTCGAAAACTGCATGGCGGTGACAACGCACTCATCGACTTCACATCCGGTATCAGGGAACTGGTCAGCCGGGTAGCCGAATCACGCCGCGAACTGGCGAGTATCGATGGAACCACGTTGGCAGGCCTCAACCGCAAGCGCACCGTGTTGGGCGAAGCCGAGGTGGAGACCGGCTTGGTTCGACTGCTGGCGGACTTGACGGTGGGTTCGGCGCTAGCGAACGCGCACCGCGGCAGCCGAGGACTAAATCAGGCTTCCTCCGAAGCCGTAGAGATCGCCAGTAATCTAGGAAACAATGAACCCCGCGCCCGCTCCAAAGCGATGGCGTGGTTGAGTGTCGACCTCCCTAAGGGAGCATTCAAAAGGCGACCAATTCACTGGCCTCTCATATTCCCCGAGGTGTTCGAAAATGGGGGGTTTGACGCAGTCATCGGAAACCCCCCATTCCTGGGCGGCCTCAAACTCCAGACAGCGCTTGGCGATAGATTCAGGGAATATCTCGTCGAATACACGGCGAACGGAGTTAGAGGAGTGCGCGGAACAAGCGACCTCGCCGCCTACTTCACGTTGCAGATCAACCAGATCACCCGGGCAACAGGGCAAGTCGGCATCATCGCGACCAACACCCTCGCACAAGGGGATAGTAAACTCGTCGGCCTCGACCAGGTTGTTGCCAGTGGTGCGACCATCAGAAAATCCGTCCAGTCTTCCCCTTGGCCCTCGAAGTCGGCGGCCCTGGAGTACTGCATGGTATGCCTCAGCAAAGACGGCCTCAATAACCATGCGGAGCGAATCGCCGACGGCATCAGAACACACGCCATCACCACATCCCTGGTCCCAGCTTCACGTACGAGCGGAACACCGCATCGACTTCTCGGTAGCCAGGGAAGCTCTTTTCAAGGGGTCAACGTACTCGGCACAGGGTTCACAGTCACCCCCAAGAGAGCACAGGATCTCATGGAGGCCGACCTCGCCAACGCCGACGTCCTCTTTCCCTACCTGAACGGAGAGGACGTCAACACAGACCCTCGGCATACCGGCCGCAGGTGGATCATCAACTTCAAAACCTGGCCGGAGGAGAAAGCCAGAAATTACAAGGAATGCTACGAACAGGTGTCCAAAACCGTAAGGCCGGAAAGGGAAATCAACAAGTACAGCAAGTCAGCCCGAGAGCGCTGGTGGCAGTTCCTGGCTCCTCGCCCAAAAATGCACGAAGCAACTCGTAACCTCGACAAAGTCGTCGTGATGGCACAGACCAGCCGAACCGCCATGCCCATCATCGTTGATCGCAATCAGGTATTCGACCAGAAGCTCGTGGTGTTCGCCTCGAACGAACCTTCGTTTCTTGCCCTCCTATCAAGTTCAGTGCATTACTGGTGGGCTGTGATCAGGTGCTCGACCATGAAGGCTGACTTGAGCTACACCCCGACGGCAGCTTTCGAGACGCTCGTTCGCCCGCCTTTCACAGCGCGGATGCACCAACTCGGCGAGCAACTCGACACCTACCGCCGTGAGGTGATGCTCTCCCGAAACTCTGGGCTGACCAAGACCTACAACCTGGTCTTTGACCCCGAGTGCAATGACCCTGACATCCAGGAGCTTCGCGAGATCCACCGCGCGATCGACGAGGCCACCATCCGTGCCTACGGCTGGGAAGAGCGCATCGAGTCCGTTGGCGGTCTCGACCACGGGTTCCACTCGGTTGGCCGAGAAACGCGCTACACCATCGGCCCGGCCGCTCAGCGCGAGGTTCTCGACAGCCTGCTCGAACTGAACCATGAGCGCTACGCCGAAGAGGTCGCCCAAGGCCTGCACGACAAGAAGAAGTCCAAGCGCAAGGCTTCCAGCGACGAAGGGACTCTCTTCTGATGTCTGACGACGCCCTCTTCGCGAACCCCAACGGTGAACAGACCTCCCTGGACACCACATCCAAGGGCTCCCCGACCAGCAAGAAGCCCACCAAGGCCGAACTCCGCGCCGCCGACAACGCAGCCCGGGACGCCGCCGCGATCGCTTCCCTTGACCAGCCCCAGGAGTTCGTCGACGCCACCTCCTTCCACGTACGCAGCGAACTCCAGAACCTGGTCTCCCGCGATCTCCTCGGCCCCTGGGACGGGACCACCGAGGAACTCCCCCGCCGGTACTCCGGCCCCCGGGAGCGCTACCTGGTGGGCATGCTCGGCCCGCGCCACCAGACCCCCACCTCCGTACGGGACGCCGCCGACCAGGTCATGGACACCGAGAACGGGGTCGAGGGCGCTTCAGGCGGCGAGGGTTCCGGAGAGGCCCCCGACGTCGTCACCCCGCAGAACCTCGGGCACATGTGGGCCTCCACCATGGGCCTGTCCTTCTCCGTGCCCGCCGACGTGGACGCCGTCAACGTCCGCGCGGCCTGGGGCGAGTACACCCGCGCCGCCGTCCTGGAGGACGAGGGCAAGACCCGCCGCGCCTGGACGCGCGAGCCCAAGGAGTTCGAGAAGGAGGTCCGGCTGGACGACAGGCCGGACTACCGGATCGGGCTGACCGACCCGGACCCCGACACCTCCTGCGTCTACCTCAACGTCACCGTCCGGGAGAACACGAACGGCGACCGGCGCACGGTCGAGCTGAACCTGGTCAACAACCGCGTCCCCGTGCAGTCCAACGGGGACACCGTGTGGCTGTTCCAGGCCGAGCTCTCGGTGACCGCCCTGGACGGGGCCTCCCCCGTGTTCCTCCCGGTGGACGACCCCCTCACGGACACCGGGCCGGACACCGACCCGGCCACCTCCGACACCGAGGAACTGCACCTGCGGCTCCTCTACCGGGACCAGCTCAAGTACGCCGACGGCCGCAACGTGGCCGTGCACGCCGAAGTGGACGGGCAGGCGCGGCGCGCGCACCGCCTGGTCACCACCTGGCTCCCCCACCACGACGTGTCCGCCACGACTGCGGCCGTGGGCGCGGGTTCGGCGCTGGCCTCGGCGGAGCTGTCCATGGACGTGCTGGCCTCCCCCGACACCACCGCCGACGCCCTGCGCGCCGGGCTGACCCCGCTCGCCGACGGCTACTCCACCTGGCTGGACGGGCGGGAGTCGGTCATCCCCGACCTACCCTCCGCGCTCCGGGAGACCGCCGAGACGGCCGTGTTCAAGGCCCGCCAGGCCGCAGAGCGCATCCGTGCCGGGATCGAGCTCCTCACCGACCCCTCGCTCCCCCGCCACGCCGAAGCCCTGAAGGCGTTCCGGTTCGCCAACCGGGCCATGGCCGACCAGCGCCGCCACAGTGAGATCTCCCGGCTGCGCGAGGACCCGGAGATCACCTTCGCCGAGGCGGAAAAGCGGATCAACGATCGTGGCGCCTCCGCCGCTTCCTGGCGCCCGTTCCAGTTGGCGTTCGTGCTGCTCAACCTGCCCTCGATCGCCGACCCCGACCACGAGGAGCGCGCCGCCTCCCCGCAGGCCACCGTGGACCTGCTGTTCTTCCCCACCGGTGGCGGTAAGACCGAGGCCTACCTGGGGCTGACCGCGTTCACGTTCGCGATCCGCCGCCTCCAGAAGATCGTGGGCACCGGCGCGGACGCCCGCAGCGGTCTGGCCGGGGTGGCGGTGCTGATGCGCTACACCCTGCGGCTGCTCACCGCCCAGCAGTTCCAGCGGGCCGCCGCCCTGGTGTGCGCGGCCGAGGTGCAGCGGGTCGAGGACCCCGGTACCTGGGGCGAGGAGCCGTTCCGGATCGGCCTGTGGGTCGGCGGCGCGGTCTCCCCCAACTGGTTCGACGACGCGGAGAAGCAGATCGCCTCGGCCCGCGAACGCGGCCGCGGGGACTACGTGAACGTGCTCCAGACCCTGTCCTGCCCGTGGTGCGGCACCAAACTGCAGGCCCACCGGGACCTGGACCCGCGTCCCGACACCCGGCGGGTGCTGCTGTTCTGCGCCAACGGCGAGGGTGAGGGCGCCTGCCCGTTCTCCCGGACGAGGTCGGCCGAGGGCCTGCCGATCCTCACCGTGGACGAGGAGATCTACCGGTACACCCCCAGCCTGCTGATCGCCACCGTGGACAAACTGGCCCAGCTGCCCTGGCGCGGGTTCGCGGGCATGCTGTTCGGCCGGGTGGCGTCCTACTGCCCCCGGCACGGGTACCGGCACACCGACCTGGACGCCAGGACCGGCTGCCGAGGCCGCCACAACGCCAAGGGGCAGCTGCCGAAGACGGAGAGCCGCCCGGTGCCGAGGCTGCGGCCGCCGGACCTGATCATCCAGGACGAGCTGCACCTGATCTCGGGTGCGCTGGGCACCACCGTGGGCCTGTTCGAGGCGGCCGTGGACGAGCTGACCTCCTGGACCACTCCGTCGGGGAAGCGGACGGCGCCGAAGATCGTGGCCTCCACCGCCACCACCAAGCGCGCCCGGGACCAGGTGCGCGGGGTGTTCGGCCGGGACCTGCAGATCTTCCCGCCGCAGGTGACGGAGGTGACCGACACCTTCTTCTCCAGTCAGGTCCCGGTCACCGAGGAGAACCCGGGCCGCCGCTACCTGGGCGTGTGCGCGCACGGGGTGCGGCTCAAGCAGGCGGAGATCCGGCTCGCGGAGATCCTCGCGCTGGCCGGGCAGCACCTGTTCGACACCCACGGGGCTCCGGCCGACCCGTACATGACCATGGTCGGCTACTTCAACGCCACCCGTGAGCTGGCGGGGATGCGCCGGTACATGGACGACGACGTGACCGTGCGGGTGCGCAGGCACGGGACCGAGCGGGGCATGCGCAACCGGCTGACCAGGTCCGGGATGTTCAACCTCCAGGAGCTGACCTCGCGTATCTCCTCGGCGGACATCAGCGACGTGCTCAAGCGGCTGGAGGTGGGGTTCGACCCCGAACTGGACACCTCCGACCGGCGCCGGGCCGTCTACGCGGACCTGCGCGCCACCCACGAGGCGCGCAGGTCGCGTTCGTCCTCGGCGGCCAACGTCCAGCCGCACCCGCTGTCCCAGCGCCGGGACCAGCGGGCCAAGGAGAGCCGCAGCCCGGTGGACGCGGTGCTGGCCACCTCCATGCTGCAGGTGGGCGTGGACGTCTCCCGGTTCGGGCTGATGGTCGTGACCGGCCAGCCCAAGAACACCGCCGAGTACATCCAGGCCTCCTCCCGGGTCGGCCGTGACGCGTCCCGGCCCGGTCTGGTGGTGACGCTGTACAACTGGACGCGCCCGCGCGACCTCGCCCACTACGAGGACTTCGGCTACTACCACGCGACCTTCTACCGGCAGGTGGAGGCGCTCAGCGTCACCCCGTTCACCAGGCGCTCCCTGGACCGGGGCACCGCCGCGATGTTCGTGGCGGCGGTGCGCAACGCGGTGGAGGGCCACTCGCACAACGGCGACGCCCACGACGTGGACCTGGACGGTCCCGTGGTGGAGGAGATCATCGGCCGGATGCTCGCCCGCGCCGAGCACGTGGCCGGTGAACGCGGCCGCGACTACCTGTCGGAGCGGATCAACAGCCTGCGCGACCACTGGAAGCAGGTCCGGGCGGGCTCCACCCCGCTGGGCTACGAGCGTTCCACGGAGTCCAGGAACCAGCTGCGCGGTCTGCTGACCAAACCGGGTGAGGGCTCCTGGAGCGACACCACTGTCGGTATGTCCATGCGTGAGACCGAGAACGAGATCAACCTGCTGGTGTCCGGCGGAGGCGACTTCTTCATGCCGCTGCTGAACGCCCCGGCGTGGTCGTTCGCCCCGCCCGGTGGGAGCGACGACGAGCAGGGCGGCGACCAGGCGGAGGAGACCCCGGCCCCGGCCGGGGCGGGGAAGGAGCAGGGTTGATGCGCGACGAGGGACACCGGCGCAGGGTCGGCGCGGTCCGGCCCAGCCACCTGATGTTCACCAGCGGGGTGGGCGCCCTGGTGGACCTGCCCAACTTCGCGGTGCTGGTGCGCGGGCTGGACGACTGGAACCACACCCACGCCTACGGGTGGGAGAGGATCAACGAACCGCGCCTGCTGGAGGAGCTGCGCAAGCTCCCCGGCAACCACAAAGTGGAGGAGCTGCGGCCCGCACCGTGGACCGAGGGCACCGACCAGGACCCGGGCGGTCCGGCCGCCGGGGTGGGGGTGCCCACCACCCCGTTCCCCTCGAACTTCCGCTGTACGGCCTGCGACGACCTGGTCTCGTTGGACTCGGGGATGCTGACGTTCGAGAACGCGAACCCACGCCGACCGCACGAGGCGAGGTTCACGCACAACGTCGGCAAGCACAAGGGGAAGAAGCCGCTGGCGGTCGCCGCCAGGTTCGTGCTGGCCTGCACCTCCGGCCACCTGGACGAGTTCCCCTACTCGCTCTTCGTGCACAAGGGCGCGGAGTGCGCCAAGGCCTCGCACCCCAAGCTGCGGATGGAGGACCGCGGCGGCAACGTCGGCGCCAACGTCGAGCTGACCTGTATCAACTGCGGCGATCACCGCAACATGCGCGACGCAGGCGGTGAGCGCGGCCTGGAGAGCCTGCCGCGCTGCCGGGGCCGCCACCCGCACCTGCAGCAGCAGTTCGAGCCGGGCGGGTGCGGGAAACCGCCCAAGGTGCTGGTGCTGGGCGCCTCCAACCAGTGGTTCTCCCAGATGCTGTCCGCCCTTGCCGTGCCCTCCGGTGCGGGCACGACGGAGTTGGACAACCTGGTCGAGCAGTACTGGGACATGCTCAAGGACACCCCGAAGGACCAGTACGCGGTGCTGCGCCAGTTCGCGCCGCCGATGCGCGACCACTTCGGCAAGTGGGACGACGACGCGGTGCACGAGGCCGCCGGGCGTCACCGGGCGGCGCTGGAGGGGCAGCAGCCGGAGGAGGACGGGGCCGGGGTCAGCCCCGACCTGCTCACCGCCGAGTGGGAGGCGTTCACCTCCCCCGGGTCCCACGAGCCCACCCCCGACTTCGCGCTGCGGCGCCTGGACGGCGGGGTCCCCGAGGGCCTGCGGGGCGTCTTCACCGACGTGGTGCAGGTGGAGCGGCTCCGCGAGGTGCGGGTGCTGACCGCGTTCACCCGCCTGGACTCACCCGACAAGGAGGACCCCACCATGGTGGAGACCGTCCGCCTGTCCGGTGGCGACCCCACCTGGCTGCCCGCCAGCGAGGTGCGCGGCGAGGGGATCTTCCTGCGGGTGTCGGAGGACCTGCTGTCGGGGTGGGAGAAGCGGGTCGCCGAGAGCACCGCGATGCACCTGCACCGGGAGGCCTACGGAACCTTCCGCGAGAAGCGCTACTCCGACCGGGTCGGCTCCGGATTCGAGCGGATGCGGCTCTGGCCGGGCGAGCGCTACATCGCCCTGCACACCCTCTCCCACCTGCTGGTCCGGGCGATCGCGCTGGACTGCGGGTACAACGCGGCCAGCCTGTCCGAGAAGATCTACACCGGGACGGAAGGGGAGCCGGGCGGCGGCATCCTCATCTACACCGCCGTCCCCGACGCCGAGGGCACCCTGGGCGGGCTGGTCTCCCAGGCCGAACCCGGCCGCCTTCCCCACCTGGTGCGCCAGGCGCTGCGCGGCGCCCTGCGCTGCTCCTCGGACCCGCTGTGCGCGGAGCGGCTACCGCAGGCACAGGCCGACTTCCTGCACGGGGCGGCCTGCCACGTGTGCCTGTTCGTCTCCGAGACCACCTGTGTGAACGGCAACCGGTTCCTGGACCGGCGGTTCGTGGTGCCGGTCGGCGGAGCAGGGCAGGAAAAAGGGCTGGCCCTCTACCCTGAGGTCCCGTGAGCCACAGCATGAACACCCCCGCTTTCGAGGAGGCCGCGTCGGCGGCCTCCTCCGCCTTGGGCGGCGCCGGTCTGCGCGAGCTGGCCGGACGGGTGGCCGAGGGCTGGCCCGAACAGGCCATCCTGGGCTCGGTCCGGGACCGCGCCACGGTCGCCCCGGTGCTGGCCGCGCTGAGCACCCACGCCGTACCGTCCGCCGAGGCCGCGGCGTTCCTGCGCGGGCTGGCCGCCGGGCACGCAGCCGCCACCGGTGAGGTCTCGGTGGAGACGGTGTGGACCGGCCCGTCCAGCCACTCGGTGCCAGTGCGGTCCACCGCCCAGGCCCTGTTGGACGTGATCGCCGAGGCCCGCAGCGAACTGGTGCTGATGACCTACTCCGCCCGGCGCCGCCCGGACATCCGGGAAGCCCTGGCCGCCGCGGTGGCGCGCGGGGTCTCGGTGTCGGTGGTGGTGGAGACCCTCGCCGGAGCGGGCGGGGCGATCAGCGGCACCGAACCCGGGCAGGCCTTCACCGGGATCGGCGGGGTCGACCTGTGGCACTGGCCGACGGACCGGCGCGAGGGCAAGGGGGCCAAGGCACACGCCAAACTCGCGGTGGCCGACCGGCGGACGCTGTTGGTCTCCAGCGCCAATCTGACCCAGTCCGGGGTGTCCACCAACATGGAGGCCGGGCTGCTGGTGCGGGGCGGGGCCGCCCCGCGGCGGGTGGCCGAACACGTCGCCGAGCTCCGCTCCCGGGGTGTGCTGGAGCGGATCCGGGTGGGTGACCACTGATGGCGGACAAGAACCCCCGGGAAGAGACCGAGCACAGACCCCCGACCGGGGAAGCTCTCCTCGGGGCATCCGACATCGCCCGGCTGACCGGGGTGAAGCGGCCCGCGGTGAGCAACTGGCGGCGAAGATTCAGCGACTTCCCCCCACCCGTCGCGGGGGCCGCGTCGCAGCCTCTGTTCTCGTTGGAGCAGGTCCGGGAGTGGTGCCGGGTCCACGGCAAACCGTTCGAGGCGGACGGGGCCGATCTGCTGTGGCAGCGGGTGCGGGCGCAGGTCCCGGATGTGCGCCGGGCCGAGTTCCTGGCCTATGCCGGGCAGACACTGATCGAGGAGATCCCGCTCCGGCCGTCCCCGCCGGGGATCCCCGAGACCTGGACCGCGCTGGCCGAGGAGATCCTCGCGCCGAGCGAGCCGGAGGGCCTGTACGCAAAGCTGTGCGAGCGGCTGCTGCGCGAGCGCGGCAGACCCGAGGTCTCGACGGAACTGGCCTCGTGGATGGCGGACCTGGCCGGGATCGGTGAAGGCTCCTCCGTGCACGATCCGGCCTGCAGTACGGGCAGGCTGCTCGCCGAGGCGGTCCGACACGGGGCCGGGGCAGTGACCGGGCAGGAGGTGGACGTCCACCTGTGGCGGATGGCCACCGCCCTGTTGGCCGCCCTGCCCGGGATGAGTGGTACCGCGGTCGGGGACTCGCTGCGCACCCCGGCCGCCTTGGGTACCGAAGTCGACGCGGTGCTGTGCGACCCCCCGTTCCGAGACCGGGAGTGGGGGCACGAGGAGTTGGCCGAGGATCCGCGCTGGGTGCACGGCACTCCTCCCAAGGCCGAGGGCGAGCTGGCCTGGGTGCAGCACTGCCTGTCCCGGCTGCGCGAGGGCGGGCGCGGGGTGGTGCTGCTGCCCGCGTCGGTGTCCTCGCGGCCCAGCGGTCGCCGGATCCGCGCGAACCTGCTGCGGGCGGGCGTACTGCGCGCCGTGCTGGAGGTCCCCTCCGAGGGTGAGGCGGCCAGCCACCACCTGTGGGTAGTGGTCCGACCCGAGGAAGGCGTCGAAGCCCAGGGGCGGCTGCTGCTGGTCGGGCGCGGGACCGACCCCGAGGAGTCGGTTCGGGTCTGGGAGGCGTTCGTGTCCGGGCGGCTGTCCGAGAGCGGCGACGGCGCGGACTGGAGCTGTGCCGAGACCGTCGAGCTGTTGGACGGGGACGTGGACCTGCGCCCCTCGCGGCACCTGGAGGCGGCGAAGGCCGGGCGGGCGGCGGTCCTGTACCCGCCGCTGCTGGCCGAACTCACCGAGGCGTTGGAGCAGGCCCGCGCGCTGAGCCGGGATCTGGGCCTGGACGCCCCGGGCCCGGGGGCGGCGCGGACCACGTTGGGTGCCCTGGTGGACGCCGGGCGAGTGGAGCTGCACCGGGCCCCGCTGGCGATGTCCGCGGACGAGGGGCCGATCCCGGCACTGACCGTGCGCGATCTGCGGGAGGGGCGGCCCCCCAGCGGCCGGTGTTCCCAGGTGCCCGGGATCGTGCGTACCCGCCCGGGGGACGTGGTGGTCGCCGACACCGTGCGCGGCGCCCCGACCCGGGTGGTCAGCGAGGAAAACGGAGGGGGCGCGGCGCTGGGGCCGCGGCTGCTGTTACTGAGACCGGTGGCGGGCGAGGTGGATGCTGAGTTCCTCGCCGGGATCCTGGCCTCGGCGTCCGACGCCCCGAACCGTACCTCCAGCGGCCGCCTGGACGTGCGGTCTTTGGTGCTGCCCGCGCTGTCCGCGGCGCAGCAGGCCGCGCACAGTGCGGCGGCGCACCGACTCACCCGGTTGGAGGGGCTGCTGGGTGAGATCACCGAACTGGGCGGGCGGCTGGCTCAGGTGGGGCACCATGGGCTACGCGAAGGTGAATTGAGGCCACAGGGGTTGCGGGATCGTGGGGTTGGCAGGGGTTGAAGGCATGAAGTGGACCGAAAAGCGGATGCTCGCCGACCGGTACGAACTGACGGCTCCGCTGGCGCGCGGCGGCATGGGCCAGGTCATGGTGGGCCGGGACACGCGGCTGGACCGGGAGATCGCGGTCAAGTTCCTGCGTTTCCCCGACGGTGAGCAGGACCCGGACATGGTCCGCCGGTTCGTGCGGGAGTCGCGGATCACCGCGGGCCTGCAGCACCCGGGCGTCCCGGCGGTGTTCGACGGCGGTTCGGAGGACGGACACCACTACCTGGTGATGCAGCGGGTGCACGGAATCGGCGTGCACGACCTGATCTCCGAACAGGAGCAGCTCTCCGTGGGGTGGGCGGCGTGCATCGCGGCGCAGGTGTGCTCGGTGCTCTCGGCCGCGCACGGCGCCTCGCTGGTGCACCGGGACCTGAAGCCCGCCAACATGATGCTGGAGCGGGAGGGGACCGTGAAGGTCCTCGACTTCGGGTTGGCGGTCGCCCTGGACCGTGCGGACATGTCGCAGATCACCCGGACCGGGCACACCCCCGGGACGCCCGCGTACATGGCTCCGGAGCAGCTCCTGGCCGGGTCCAGCACCCCGTTGAGCGACCTGTACGCGCTGGGCTGCGTCCTGCACGAGATGCTCACCGGGCAGCGGGTGTTCACCGCCTCGACCTCGTTCGCGCTGGCTTCCAAACAGGTCAACGACGCCCCCACGGGGGTGCGCCGGTTGCGGCCGGACGTGCCCGCGGAGTTGGCGGAGGTGGTCTCGGCGCTGCTGGAGAAGCGCCCGGAGAACCGTCCGGCCGACGCCGACCAGGTGTACGCGCGGCTGATCGGGTTCGCCACCGGCTTGGAACCCGTTCCGGGGGAGCTGAACCCGCCGGAACAGTCGAGCCCGCACCGGATGTACGGGGCCGCGGTGGCCCGGGTCTTCGGGGCCGACGGTCCTGCCGAGGCCTCTGCCCCGGGGATCCCTGCTCCCGGATCCGCCGCCGAACCCGCGCCCGCAACCGCCGCCGACCGGCCTCCCGAGAACACCGTCGACGCCGTCCCGCTGAGCCGGGTCGAGGTCGAACGCGCCCGGGACGAGGCAGCGGAGCTGGGGAGTTCGGCCCGGTACCAGCAGGCCGCGCAGACCCTGCGCGAGGCGGTCTCCTCCGCGGCCGCCTCCTTCGGTCCGACCGACCCGGACACCGTGCGGCTGCGGATGGACTGGGCGAACGTGCTGTTCGAGGGCGGGAACTTCCGCGGGGCCGCCCCGGTCTACGAGGAGCTGGTGGAGGATCTCGAGGGCTTGGAGGGGGACGAGAACCAGAGCCTGGTCTTCCGCTGCCGTCTGCAGAACGCCACCTGCCACGCGCTGTCCGGGCAGACGAGTGCCGCACTGTCGATCCTGTCGGAGTTGCTCGACGACGAGGTCGACGTCTACGGGCACGACGACCACCGGCCGTTGGAGCTGCGCAGGCAGATCGGGCTGCTGGAGTTGGCGGCGGGGCGCCGCGAGGACGCCGAGCGCACTCTCCGGGACCTGCGCGAGGACCTGGAGAGACTGCACGGGCCGAAGCACCCGACGGTGACCCAGTTGAACGACCTGTTGAACGGATCACTGACACAGTGACGACCGTAATTCCGCGGAGGGGTCGGCCACCCGCGCCGAAGCGAATCCTTTTTCGCGTCTTCTGAGGTCAGATCCCGGACACGCGGATGTTCCGAGTCGTCCCTTCCATTTTTCAGGTATTCGTCGATAGAGCTCAATGCCGAGGGGACGATAAGCAGCGACGACTCTCGGTGAAAGCGGCATACGCGACAGTGATACTTTTGCCCACGGATGCGCCGGGCATCACAAGTCACGTCTTTCGAGGAGCACGGATGAATCCCCCTGGGCAGCGCGAGCCCGCCAGCTATTCCGCTCAGGATCTGGCTGATCCCAGTATCGACCCACAGACCCTGTGGCAGATCGCCGCCGCCCGCCCAGACCTTTGGCAGCCGGTCCTCGACCACCCGAACTGCTACAGGGAGCTCGCCTCGTACATCCAGAAGAGCGCGCAGCAGGCCACCGGGGCGCAGCTGGCGCCGGGCGCGCATCAGGAACCGGAGTGGGCACTCTGGTTCCGCATCGCGATCCCCGTGATCTCGCTCATCGGGATCATCTCCCTGTTCCTCCCCGTCTTCTCGTTTTCGAACAGGGGAAGCACGACCTACATCAACTACTTCTCCGCGGATGCCACCGAAGAAGTCCAGGCCGCGGGGGTCGGCCTGTTGTTCGTGTTCGTGCTGGTCATCGCTTTCGGTGTGACGTCGCTGGCGAGCAAGCAGAGGTGGGCCCTCATCACCACGGGCGTCCTCGCCATCATCTTCGGCACCCTCGGTATGTTCACCGGGCTCGGCAACGCGATCACTTTCTCCGAAGAGAGCAGCACCTCCGTCGGCGCCGGGTCCATCATCCTGGGTCTCTCCGGCCTCGCCCTGATCGGCACGGCGATCGTCACGTTCCTGCACCAGCAGCGGCCCACCACCCAGTACCCCCAGTACCTCCACCACCCGCAGAACACACAACAGCTGCAACAACTGCAACAGCTGCAGCAATTGCAGCAGCTACAGCAACTGCTGCAGCTTCAGCAGCAGCCCCCGCAGGCACAGGTGCAGGCGCAGGCACAGCAGCAACCGCTCCCCCAACAGCAGCCGAACCCGCAGCAGCCTCAGCCTCGCCCCCAACCGCAACCTCGCCCGCAGCCGCAACCTCGCCCGCAGCAGTCCCAGCCACAGCAGCCGCAACCGCGCCCCCAGCCAATGCCGAACCCGCAGCAGCCGCAGCAGGCACAGGGGCAGCAGCAGGCACCGCGGCCGCCGCAGCAAGGCTGATCTCTCCGCGGCCGTGCGCGAGGAGAGCACGTCAAGCTAGGTTGGGGAAACGCACCGGTACCCGGAACCAGTCGTTCGGGCTCTCCTGTTCCCCGCAGGACTCTCGAACACCCCGGTGGCTCCTGGCCGCACCCCGCACGGGGCGGGCCCGGGTACCTCCCCCCACGACGAGGAAAGCACGCCGTGCCCCAGCTCGCCATCGCCAAGGAATTCCTGGCGGAGTACGCCGCCCTGGAGAAGCCCGTACGCGAACGGGTCACCCAGGTGTTCGCCAAGTTCGAGCAGGCCACCCACACCGGCCTGCACCTGGAGAAGATCAACAACGCGCGGGACGACCGGTTCCGCACGATCCGCGTGGACCAGTTCTGGCGGGGTGTGGTCCTGGCCCCGAGGAACGGCGACACCTACACGCTGATGAAGGTGCTCCCGCACGACGACGCCTACGCCTGGGCCGGGCGGCGCAGAGCCTCGGTGAACAGCGTGACCGGTGGCATCGAGGTGCGCGACGTCGACACGATCGACTCCACCCTGCCGCATCTGGAACGCGTCGCCGAGCACGTGCCGACCCGGCTGTTCGAGGGTGTCAAGGACGCGGAACTGCGCCGCCTGGGCGTGGACGAGCAGACCCTGGGGTTCGCCCGGACGCTGACCGACTCCTTCCAGCTGGAGGCGGCGCGCGGACTGCTGCCCGCCGTCCAGTGGGAGGTGCTGTACGGGCTGGCCGCGGGGCTCACCCCCGAGCAGGTCTGGGAGGAGATGGGCGCGGCCATCGTCGAGGGCGAGGTGGACCCCGAGGACCTGGACGCGGCGGTGCGGCGCAGCCCGGATCGCGTGCTGCTGGTGGAGGGCCCCGAGGAGCTGACGGCGGCGCTGGAGTCACCCTTCGACCTGTGGCGGATCTACCTGCACCCGGCCCAGCGCGCGGTGGTCGAGGCGTCCTACGGCGGTCCCGCCCGGGTGAGCGGCGGGCCCGGGACCGGAAAGACCGTGGTGGCGCTACACCGCGCCCAGCAGCTGGCCGAGCGCGGAGAGGGCGAGGTCCTGCTGACCACGTTCACCTCGACTCTGGCTGCCGCGTTGGAGGCCCAGCTGCGGCTGCTGGTGGAGTCCCGGAGCGAGAACCCCGAGGAGGTCCTGGGGCGGATCCGGGTGGAGCACGTGGACCGGCTGGCGCACCGGGTGTTCCGGGAGGAGCACGGCCAGCCCGACCTGCTGGACCCCGCGCGCGAGCGCGCGCTGTGGCAGGAGGTCGTGGACGGGCTGGGGGTCGACCTGTCGCCCTCGTTCCTGGCCGAGGAGTGGCGCCAGGTGGTGCTGACCCGCCGGGTGGACGACGCTCAGGCATACCTGGAGGCCAAACGGACAGGTCGGGGGCGCGGGCTGAACGCGGCGCGCAAGGCCCAGGTGTGGCAGGCGGTGCACTCCTTCCGGAGCCTGCTCGCCGAGCGGGGACTGTGGACGCACGAGACGGTGAGCGAGGAGGCCGCCCGGGTCCTGGCCGGGCGTGCGGAGAAGCCGTTCCGGCACGTGGTGGTGGATGAGGCGCAGGACCTGCACGCGGGTCAGTGGCGGCTGCTGCGGGCCGCGGTGGCCGAGGCCGGGGACGACCTGTTCGTCGCGGGCGACACCCACCAGCGGGTGTACGGGCCCAAGGTGAGCCTGGCCGAGGTCGGGATGAACATCCGCGGCCGTTCCAGCAAGCTGCGGATCAACTACCGGACCACCGCGCAGATCCTCGGGTGGAGTCTGGGGCTGGTCCTCGGGGAACCGGTGGACGACATGGACGGCGGTCTGGACTCCATCGCCGGCTGCCGGTCGGAGATCCGCGGTGAGAAGCCGGTGCTGCACGGGGCCGCCACCTGGGAGGCGGAGCTGGGGCACCTGAAGGAGACCGTGGGCTCCTGGGTCGAGGCCGGGGTGCTGCCCGACGAGATCGGGGTGGCCGCCCGTTCCAAGCGCGCGGTGGAGCAGGCCGTGCTGGCTCTGGAGGAGGCGGGGCTGGCCGCCCGGTCGCTGGCCAAGGGGCAGGCGGTCGGCAGTGTCCCGGTCGGCACGATGCACCGGATGAAGGGGTTGGAGTTCCGCTGCCTGGCCGTGGTGGGCGCGGGCGGGGACCAGCTTCCCGCACCGCGGAGCGTCACTCCCGAGGAGGAGGACCCCGGTGCGCACGCCCGTGACCTGTTGCGGGAGCGGAGTCTGCTGTTCGTGGCGTGCACGCGGGCGCGCGAGCAGCTGAGCGTGAGCTGGCACCGTGCGCCGAGCCCCTTCCTCGAAGCGGTTCTGGACCGCTGACCCCCGTAACTGACGTAGAACCCCGACGAGAAAGTCAGCCCCCATGGCGAAACTGTCCATGCTCCTCGATCAGATCGACGCCGGAACCGTGCTGTTGCCGGAGTTCCAGCGCGGCTACGTGTGGAACCGCGACCAGGTGCGCGGTCTGATGCGTTCCATGTACCTGGGCCACCCGGTGGGCAGTTTGCTGCTGTGGGAGACCTCCGCCGAGGAGATGGCGGTGCGCGGCGGCAGCGCCGGAAACGGCACCCACCTGCTGCTCCTGGACGGTCAGCAGCGCATCAGCTCCCTGTACGGGGTGGTCCGGGGGCGGGCCCCGGCGTTCTTCGAGGGTGACGACAAGGCGTTCACGGGGCTGCAGTTCAACGTGGACACCGAGGTGTTCGAGTTCTACCGGCCGCTGAAGATGACCGACAACCCGCACTGGGTGGACGTCACCGAACTGTTCCAGCAGGGACCGGTCCCCTACCTGACCCGGTTCGCCGACGACCCGGCCAAGGCCAACCTGTACCTGACCCGGCTCAACCGGCTGAGTCAGATCGTCGACAAGAACTTTCCCCAGGAGGAGATCACCGGGGCGGAGCGCACCGTCGACGAGGTCGTGGACATCTTCAACCGGGTCAACTCCGGCGGCACCAAGCTGTCCAAGGGCGACCTAGCGCTGGCCAAGCTGTGCGCCCAGTGGCCGGACGCGCGCACGTCCATGCGTTCGGCGCTGGGGCGGTGGGAGGAGGCCGGGTTCTCGTTCAGCCTCGACTGGCTGCTGCGCAACGCCACCGCGGTCGCGACGGGCCGGGCCCTGTTCACCGCCCTGGACAAGGTGGACGCTCCCGCCTTCCAGCGGGCGCTGGAGGGTTCGGTCAACCACGTGGGCACGTTCCTGGAAGCGGTCTCGGGGCGGCTGGGGCTGGACCACGACCGGGTGCTGATGGGGCGGTACGCGCTGCCGGTGGTCTCCCGGCTGCTGGAGCTCAACGGGGGCCGGTTCGACGACGCCCGGCACCGGGACCGGGTCCTGTACTGGTACGTGCACAGCGCGCTGTGGGGGCGCTACACGGGTTCCACGGAGACCTACCTGCAGGTCGACTACGACACCCTGAAGAGTTCGGGGGTGGACGGGCTGATCGATTCCCTGGCCCGGCTGCGCGGCGGGAACCTGGAGATCCGCCCGCACGACTTCGAGGGCGCGACCAAGGGCGCACGGTTCTACCCGCTGCTGTACATGCTGACCCGGGTGCACGGCGCCCGGGACTTCGGCAGTGGTCTGGAGTTGCGGGCCGAGTCCCTGGGACGCCTGTCCTCATTGCAGGTCCACCACATCTTCCCCAAGAAGGTGCTGCGCAACAGGTACGAGAGCAGGCAGGTGAACGCGATCGCGAACTTCTGCTTCCTCACCCAGCAGACCAACCTGGAGGTCACCGACCGCACGCCCGAGGAGTACTTCGCCGAGGTCGAGGCGCGCCACCCCGGGGTGCTGGCCTCGCAGTGGATCCCCACCGACCCCGAGCTGTGGAAGGTGGAGAACTACGAGGAGTTCCTGGCAGCCCGCCGGGAGCTGCTGGCCGAGGCAGCGGAGACCTTCCTCGGTGGGCTGGCCTCGGGCGGCGAGAGCTCCGGGGAGGAGGCGCTGCGCCCGGTGACGGTTCTGGCCGACGAGCCCGACGACGCCCGTTCGGTGCAGATCCAGGAGATGGTGGACGAACTGCTCCGGCTGGGTTTCGCCAAGCCCGAGCTGGACGCCGAGATCAACGACCCGGAGCGGGGTCGGGCGATCGCCGAGGCGGAGGCGTTCTGGCCGGACGGCCTCCAGCACGGCCTGGGCAAACCGGTCGTCCTGGAGCTGGATCCCGAGCAGGCGGACCTGCCCCGGTTGCAGGAGCTGGGTTATGAGGTCTTCACCTCGGTGGACTCGCTGCTGGGCTTCGTGAACCGGCTGGGTCAGGAGGCGGCCGGGGAGATCGCGGGAGAGGCGGAGCGGGACCGGTTCGCCGAAGCGGAGGAGGATTCTGCCGGTGGCCCCGAGACCGCCGACTTCGGTCGGGCGATGCTCACGGTGTACGAACGGGCCAAGAACGAGGCCGACTACACCGCCTCGTTCTTCCTGGGCATGATCTCCGAGCTGGGCCCTCTGGGCACGGCCCGCAAGCTGCTGAACTCCCCCGCGGTCTCCGACGGGTTCGCGAACCTGTGGGAGCGGGGGCGGCTGGACCTGACGGTGGAGGCGCTGGTGCTGCGACCGGAGTTCGCCCCGCTGTTCACCGAGGAGGAGCTGGCGAGGGCGAGGACCCGGCTGGAGCAGTTCGGGTACCGGTTCCTGGACGAGTAAGAGGGGTTCTTGGACGGATAGGACAGGGTTTGGTGGCCCCGCGTCCGGCCACGGGGCCACCTGTGTCCCGTGGCCGGTATCCGCCTCAGCCGGCCGAACGCAGAAAGGGCGGGTTGAGCAGGGTCGCGGCTCCCTTGCGGTAGAGAGCCGCCGGACGTCCGGCGGCCTGGGGGCGCTGGTCTCCGGTCGGCTCCACGAAACCCTCGGCCCTGGTGACCCTGCGCCGGAAGTTGCTGGGGTCCAAAGCGCGCCCCCACACGACCTCGTAGACGTTGCGCAGCTCGGGAAGGGTGAAGGGCTCGGGGCAGAAGGCCGTCGCGACAGTCGTGTACTCGAGGGTGCTGCGGGTTTGCTCCACCGCGTCCTCGACGATGCGAGCGTGATCGAAGGCCAGCGCTCCGGGGTCACCGAGCAGTTCGGCCGCCGGGGCCCAATAGGCGTGCGCGGCGTCGGTGCCGCCCACGGGTGCGGGGAGGTTCGGTCCCAGGGCGAGGTAGGCGATCGTCACCACCCTGCCCCGGGGATCTCTGCCGGGGTCTCCGTAGGCACCAAGCTGCTCCAGGTGCAGGAGTGAGCCATCGATGGCGGTTTCCTCCAACAGTTCCCGGTGTGCGCCCTGATCGAGGGTCTCGTCGGACCGCACCCGTCCGCCGGGCAGCGCCGCGCGCCCCAGGAAGGGGTCGGCGCCCCTCTCCACCAGCAGCACCATCAGCCTGTCGTCCCTGATCGTGAAGATGGCAAGATCCACGGTCACCAACGACAGCTCCACCCCCGTGGACCTCTTCAAGCGGTCATCCACCGCATCCCCCTTAAAGGTCACCTTGACTTTAACTCGCTTCTGTACTTATGGTCATCATGACCATTATCCCCCCGAGGCAGAGACCGGTATGACCACCCTCCATACAGCCCCAGGTCAGGAAACCCCTACGGAAGCACCCACCGACGCCACCCGCCACCTGTGCGCCGGTGTCTATGTCAACGAGAAATTCCGCGACCTCGTCATCGGCGAGATCTGCACGACCCCCTACCGCCGCGTAGCCCCCTCTTACGGCTTCGATCTCGTACCCGTCATGCGCCACGCCTGGTGGGCCACCCACATGTCCACTTTCCTCCGCCTGACGATGCTCGCCTCGGTTGCCGCTCCCTTCTTCCTGGGACACCCCGTGACGACGGCGCTGACCGCGGGCGGGCTCGCCCTCCTTCTCCTACTGGACCGGGCGGTCAGCCTGTCCGCGGAGATCGCCCGGTCCGACGAGCAACGGATGTCCCACAGCAGCAAGCGGAAGCGCTCCCTGAAACTCCCCTCAGTGCGGGACTGGAAGTACAAGGAAGAGGTCCGCACGCTCAAGCGCCTCGGAATCGCGGCCCTGACCGTCGGGCTCGTCATGGCCGTCCTGGGGATGAGCTCCCCGCAGCAGTCGATTCTCGCGGGATATCTGGGGTGTGCGGTCCTGGGAGCCGCGGCCCTGATGGGCGCGGTCCGCCAAGTGCGCATCAACCGCGTCCACAAGGCCGAGACGACCCTGCGCCCAAGGAAGCTCTCTGCACGAGAGAAAGTCGTCTCCGTTCAACAGGACCATCCCTGTGTCGTCTACCGCCGCCCGGCACACAAGGGCAAGGACGCCGAGGAGCGCGAGAAGAACTCCGTGTTCATGCTCTTCGGCGAGAAGTCACCCTTCATCGGTGCGGGCGAACTCATCCACCAGTGGAACCCACCCATGAGCGTCCAGCTCCTACGGCCGGGGAGCGATGATCAGCCGTTGCATGAGCGGGAGCATCGCTACCCGCCCTTCGAACCCCACGAGTTGGTGGACCACCTGCGCTCGGCCGTCCATCAACTCCGGGGCGACGACGAGAACGTCCGGCTCCCCGTGGACGTGCGGGATCGGGTCTACGTCGCCGAAGCCGATGCCTCGGGTGACCGCTCCCTACTCAGAGGCGCGATCGGCGAAGCCTCGATGCGCCGCATCATCGACGAGCAGGATCCCACCCGCCACCACTTTCTCGAGATGAGCGTCCCCGACGCGGGATCGGAACTCGTGGCCACCGTCCTCCTCCAGGTCGGCCTGCGGGGACGCACCCTCAGCCTGTCCTCCGCCGCATGCGTCCTGACCAGGACCCCGGACAGCTTCAGAAAGGCGGAGGAGTTCGGTCAGCACGGCAAACGAGCCGTGGTCGGGGCGGCCTTCGGAGCGCTGGGAAGCCTTCCCCGAGAGGCCGGCAGCCTCTGGCATGTCGTGCGCTACCCCCTCGTCCTGGCCAAGGCCCTCCTGCTGTACCGGCGGGACCTGACGTTGACCCCCATCCGCAACGTCTCCATCGGCAGCCGCCTCAGTGTCCGTGAGGAACAGGCGCAGGAGTGGAGCAAGGCGCAGTTCGACAAGACCCGTCTCCTCGGTCACGTGAAGAACATCGAGCAGCGCCTCCTCAAGGCCACCAGCGGCTTCCTCCACTCCAGAGGGGTCGACATCTCCGATTTCGACGACCGTGCGATGCAGATCATCAACAGCGGCATCGTCAACCTCGGCGGCACCAACGACATCAGCAACAACGTCGTCGGCCACGCAACACAGATCAACAACAACGTTCCCCAGTGGGGATCCGGCCCCTCCCAGAACGGAAACTCGGCATGAGCAAGGGCAACTTCCCCGACAACAGCGGCATCGTCAACCTCGGCGGCACCAACAAGCTCGACAACAACGTCGTCGGCCACGCAACACAGGTCAACAATCACTGGGCATCCCCCTCCTCCGTTCCTTCTCCCGCGGGCACAGGGCTGGCAGAAAAGCAGCAGAGCTGGGACATCGGACTCGTCACGATCCTCTCCAAGGAGATGCAGGCGGTCACCGACCAGCTCGACCTGAGCACCGGGAAACGACTCGACGGGCTCTTCTTCGCCACCGGGGAGGTCACCACCGACAGCGGTACCGTCACCGTGGCAGCCACCCAGACCCACAGCCCCGGGCAGCGGTCCGTGATGTCCGCCCTGGACCACCTGCGCCGCCACTTCGCCCCACGCATGTGGGTCCTCGTCGGCATCGGGGGCGGTCTCCACCCCGAGTACGCCCGAATCGGCAACGTCATCGTCTCCACTCGGGTCGTCTACTACGAATCACGCAAGATCAAGGCCGGAGGCCAGGTCCAGCCGCGGGGTGAGGAACGCCAGGCTCCGGCACGAATCGTGCACGCGGTGAACGCCTACTTCACCGACCGCGGCGAGCCCGCGCAGATCCGCGGTCAGGCCAGGGGCCACCGGAAGCGGACCTTCGAGGTGTTCCCGGGACTGATCGGTTCCGGGGAGGCGGTCATCGCCGACCAGGACAGCGAGATCCGCGGATTCCTGACGGGCTACAACGACAAGGTCCTGGCCGTGGACATGGAGTCCGGCGGACTCAGCCAGTACTGGCAGGAGAACTCCGTGGGAGAGGCGCCCAACCCCGACTGGGTCGTGGTCCGGGGTATCTCCGACAACGCCGACCAGCAAAAGAACGACGATGGCCACGACCTGGCAGCCCGCAACGCGGCCCACGTCGTCAGGGAGCTCCTGCCCTACCTGTGCTGATCAGCGGAGAGGTCCGCCACCGGCCCATCCTGTGACGACGGGAGTCCTCATGACCGCCTTCCTCCTCGGAGTGTTCAGCTCCCTGCTGGCCACCGCACTCGTGTGCGTCACGGGATGGTTCCGCTCCGGCCGACCCCGCTGGTGGCTGGTGGGGCTGCTCTCCCGGCTCACCGGAACAGGGATCACCCGCCTGTACCGCCAGCAGCGTTTCGCCGAACCGGACCTGGCCCGCGACCTCAAGCGGGCCAGATGGGTCAAGGTCCTGGCGGGCAGGGGCAACGTACTCACTCGGGACGCCTTCGCACCACTGTGGTCAGGGGCCCCGACCCCGGTCCGGGTTCTGCTGCCCGACCCCGCCAGCAGCCGGGAAGCCTGGTTGTCGAGACGGGCGCAGGACCTGGGCCGGACCGACCCCGGCATCGGACCGGAGCTACTCGAGGCACAGGTGCGAGCCAACACCGACTACCTGGAGCGGGTCGGGCAGCACAACCCCGGCGTGAACCTGCGCCTGTTCGATCTGCCCAACACCTTCCGAGTCATCGCTACGGACCGGGGCGCCTACCTCACCTTCTACGGCAGGCACGAGCACGGCCGCCACTCGCTCTGCCTCCACCTGAGCCCTTCTGGCGCACTGTACGAAGCGGCCCTCGGACTGTTCGACTTCGCCTGGGCCAACAGCTCGCCCGCGAGGAGCTCGGAGGGCGGCCGGTGAGCACCGGCCGACGCCGGTGCGCCGGTCCACCAGTACGAAGACCACGGATCGCGGCCTGCCCACAGCGTTGTCACGGCCTGGCCAAGTTCGCCGTGTTCCTCGCCCCCGCACGGGAAACAACCCGACCAGGTCGGTTCCCCAGAGTTCGACAGCCCACCGCTCAATCATTCTGCTCTCTGTCGGCGCGCTCGCTGTCCCCCACCGCCGCCCCCACCACACGGTGGAGGCGCTGGTGCTGCGGCCGGAGTTCGCTCCGCTGTTCACCGGGGAGGAGCTGGCGAGGGCGAGGAACCGCAGTGCGGGAACACCGCTTTGAGCGGAGCGACGGCGTGCCCCTTCGGAAATCTTCGGGGCACGCCGTCGTTGCGGGGTCACCGGTAGCCGCAGTGCGGTGGCCTGCGAGGGAGGGGTACGGGCCGACGGGGGCCGCACTGGAGGGTCGGGGCGGAGCCCGGTGTGTTCGGGGGCGGCGGGCTCACGGCGAGGCGTTCGACGGAAGCGTTCGGGGTCGCCAGGAGGGCGAGCACGAGAAGACCGGAGCAAGGGGCGATGTGTCGCATGTGATCAGCCTCGCAGCGGCCGGGTGTCCGCGTGGCTGCCTCGGGTGATCAATGACGGCCGCTTCAGGCCAGACCCGCTGAGTTTGAGGCAGCGCGGTCGGTGAAAGCGTGCACTCCGAGGCGAAGGCGGAGCCCTCGGACAGAGCGGCTCGGATCGGGTCGGCTCACCTGTGCGAATGTCTCGGGCCACGATGCTCTCACGGCTGGTTTCACCGGCCTGGTCCGGCGTGGCTGGATCGCACCCGGGGGCAGCCTTCTCATTCGAGGACGAGCTGGAGGTCGAGGCCGCTGCTGGGGTGATAGCTCCAGGTGGCGCTCATTCCCTCCCATTCGGCTGATAGCCGTCCGTCCAGGGCGCGGGTGCTGCTGATCTGGTTGAGGACGTGGTCGGGGACCTCCAGTTCGGCGAGAACGCAGTCGACATCGGTGATGGCGAGTCCACTGAAGTCCTCGTTGCCCTCGGTCCCCAGGTGGAGGCTGCGGCCGCTGTCGCCAAGGGAGGCACCCGACTGGTTGTCGAGCCCGCATGCGCTCACCGCGTCCTCGAGAGGGGTGCTCTGGTCTGCTTCCACTTCCTCTGCGGCTTCCTCGCTTGTCTGCGGTCCGGAGGCCGCCCCCTGACCGGAGCCGTCGCTGAGCCCTTGAAGGGCCAGGGTTCCCAATGAGCCGAGCACGAGGCCGACGAAAACGGCCAGACAGGCGCTGAGTAGCAGCGCACCGGCCCCGAAGCGCCTCCGCGGGGCGGTCGGCGGTAGCCGGTGGGCAAGGGGGTTCGACCCGGGAGGGGCCGGCTCGGGAGGGTCCGGCTCGGGAGGGTCCGGCTCGGGAGGGCGCAGGGTCGGCATCAAAACCTCCGGTGACGGATGTACGCACACCTTAGCGGAATGACCCTTTTGTGAGATATAAACCCTTTTGCCCCTTTTTGGCACGCGGCACACGGCACTACCACTGATCGTCCCGACCCCAGGGCGGCAGCCATTCCTACCGGACCCGCGGCTGGGCGACCCGTCTCGTGGTCGCCCCGCAGGGGAACACCGAGCCGCAACGCTTACAGGTACCGCAGCGCTGCTACGCTCCCGGCCCCCAGAACAGGAGTCAGCCCACCTCCTCCACTGGCCGCCTCGATCAGGCACCGGCTTTGTTACCTGGGTGGCGCGAGACCAAAGAACAACTCGAAGGAGCACACCGGGGTCTTACTACTGGAAAGCGACCCTCTCCCCGCTCCAGGTTCCGAATTCCTTGCACTTGAACAAGCTTCTTCAGTGCTTCGGAGACGGTTCCATGTTTTTCGGAACTGAGGCCCCGAAACCCTTGGGATACTCCGACCAGGGGATTCTTGCGATTCTCGGGGAAGTCCCAAGTCCTCGGCTGCTTCTGGCAACTCAGGGGTTGGGGCGCACGGGGCAGCCGTTGGCTCGGATGTCCCGTGGGGTCCCGGTCGCGGCGGGACCCGTCCGGTCCTTGAGCCCCGAGTTTCTCCAGCAGATTCCCGAGTTGAAACCCCCGTCGCCCGGCGACGGGGGTCAGCTGTCTGTTCGGGCCTTCGCCCGCATACCGCCTGTGCTCCAGCACGTGGTTTCGCGAACCATCACGGTTCCGCCGAGGTCACTCCCCCAGAATGTGTGGGATGCGGTTCCTGTCGTGGCGGAGCTCCGTCACGGGTCGGTGGCCGGCGGCCTTCGCCGTTGTGCTGTTCACCGCGATGCCCGGACCGGATGGCGACACAGGCTGGTGCTCTGCGGCTAGGTGAAGATCTCCAGCAGCAGGACGATCAGGCCGATGGCGAGCATCGCGAAGAAGATGAAGTAACAGCCCACGTTCCCGGTCGGCCCCGGGTCGCGGGTGGGGCCCCGGTGGATGTCGTTCTTACCGCGTCCGGGCTTGCGCTTCTTCTTTCGGGCGGCCACGTGATCCGTCCTCGTCGTGCGTGGGGGATGTCAGGGGCGAGCGTGTCATGTGAGTCGGGTGTGGGGCAAGCCCCGGCGTGTCAGGAACGCTCGGGTTCCCTGGCCTCCTCGGCGCCTTCGGCGTCCTTGGGCGCCTTGCGGGCCCAGTAGGTCGCCGCGGCGGCTCCGGACAGGTTGTGCCAGACCGAGAACAGCGCCCCGGGCAGCGCGGCGATCGGTTCGAAGTGGGTGGTGGCCAGGCTCGCGGCCAGCCCCGAGTTCTGCATGCCGACCTCAACACTCACCGCACGGCGCGCGCTCTCGGGCATCCGGCCGAAGTAGCCCACCAGGTAACCGACGGTCAGACCAAGGGTGTTGTGCGCGATCACGGCCAGGGCCAGCAGCAGACCGGTGGTGAGCACGGCGTCGGCGTTGGCGCCCACCACCCCGGCGACGACCAGCACGATGCCGGCGACCGAGACCAGCGGCATCAGGGGCAGGAGCGGGGCCACGAAGCGTTCGGCGAAGGTGCGCAGCAGCAGGCCCGCGATGACGGGGAGCAGCACGACCTGAAGGATCGACACGAACAGGGCGCTCGCGGAGACCGGCAGGGTCGAACCGGCCAGGCCCAGCACCAGCAGCGGGGTCAGGAAGGGCGCCAGCAGGGTGGAGATGGAGGTCATCGCGACCGAGAGCGCCACGTCGCCGCGGGCCAGGTAGACGATGACGTTGGAGGCGGTGCCGCCGGGTGAGGCACCGACCAGGATCATGCCGACCACCAGCAGCGGCGGCAGGTTGAACGCGTGCGCGATGCCCCAGGCCAGCAGCGGCATGACCGTGTACTGGGCGGCCACGCCCAGGAGGACGGCCTTGGGGTGCTTGGCCACGATGGCGAAGTCCACCGGACGCATCGTGAGACCCATACCGAACATGATGATGCCGAGCAGCAGGGGCACGTGGGGTGTGATGAGCGAGGCCTGCGCCGGGACGAGCATCCCGATGATCGCCCCGGCCAGGACCAGGACCGCGAACCATGTGCCGACGAAGTCGGCGACCTTCCTGATGACCTTCATCGCGTACTTCTTCCCGTGTCCGTGCACGTCCGCCCCGGTTCACACGAGCCGCGACCGGGTTTGGGGAACCCTACTCCCAGCACGCCCGGTGGGCGCCCGGCGGGGCGGTGAATCCACGGTCCGGTTTCGGTTCCCCGAGTCAGAGGTCCCGGGAACAGACCTTGTCGGGCAGACCCGGTGGAAGCGCACCGACTTCGTCCGCGGTGAGTTCACGTCCGGCGACCGCGCAGAGGTGCTCTTTCCACAGTTGCGGGTTGAGGCGAAGCAGGCTCATCCGTCCGCCCTGCGCGGGTGCGCGCAGCAGTGCCTGTCCGTCCCGGGTCACCGCCGCGAACCCCTGGGGCCCACCGAACTGGTAGGTCTCCCTGTGGGTGGGGTCATCCGCCCGCAGGAACTGCACCGAGCCGCCGGTGGCCAGGATGAACGCGGGCCCTTCGGGTGCGGCCAGCGTCCACCCGTTCGACGGGAGCGGCCCGAGGGAGCCCACCACCTTCTCAGGGGTCCCGCCTGGGGGCACCGACCACAGCTCCACTATTCCACCGGTGTCCAGCACGGCCATGTACCGCGGGTCCTCGAGGAGGAAGGCCGCCACGACGTCGTCGATCCGGACGTCGAGTTCCTCCCGTCTCTCTCCGGTCGTCAGGTCCACCGCGTACAGGCCCGGTTCCCGGTCGATGTTGATCAGCACGTGGTCCAGCGCGGGGGAACCGAAGGCGGACACGGAATAGTACGGCTCCTCTTGTTCGGTGAGCCGCAGATCGTCCAGGTTCATGACGGACAGGCGTCGACCGGTACGGGCGTCCCAGAGTTCGAGGTCGGCTCCGGTGTGCGTCAGGATCCGGTCGTCGTCCAGGAACCGGACATGGAGGTACTCCAGGCGCTCCTCCCAGCCGGTCGAGGGCGCGATCGTGGTGAACTCGCTGACCCTGCGCAGTGAGGGCAGCTCGTAGACCGTGACCCGGTTGAGGTCCCCGATGTCCGCCACCAGTGACTCAGCGGGGTTGACCTGGATCATCTGGTCCGGATCCGCGGGTACGGCGAAGTCCCGGTCCACGCCGGCCAGGATCCGTTTCTCGCCTTCGGTCTCCTCCACGCGCAGGGTTCGGCCTTGCGGGCCCAGGCGGAGCACCATGGTGCCGCCGTCTCCGAGCAACCGCGGGTCGCCGTGGACGTCCATCCCCCCGGACTCGGGCATGCGCCATCCGGTGATCGTGTTGTCATCCTGGGTGACGATGACCGGATCACTCCCTGTTCCCAGCAGGGGAAAACGGCCTCTGCTCGCAGGCCGTTGCGGTCCGACGAGCTGTGCCACCTCGTCTGATCCCGAGGTATCGACGAGTTCCCACTCGTCATCCGTCCCGGGTACCACGAAGCGCTCCCCCCGCTCGGAGACGGCCGAACCGCCGCAGGAGGAGTACCCGCTGCTCTGACTGTGTTCCGCCAGTACCTCGCCGTCCGCCACCCGCAGGGCCCGGTAGTGGGCCTCCCTCGCCGTGAACCCGTCGGGGTCGGGGCTGCTCTCCTCCGTCCGGCAGACCACCGCCACGCCGCCGTCTCCAGAGGCCCCTACCTGCTGTCCGTCGACGTCCTCCGCAAGCGCACGCACCCTTCCGGTAGCGGCATCGATCGTCATCAGTGTGCCGGGGTCGGCGGCCACGGCCACCAGCGTGTCCTCGTCCGGGCCGAACCACACCTCCCTCAGGCGTGGTACGTCTTCGGGCAACGAGCGAGGCTTCCCCGTCTCCAGGTCCCAGACCTGGACCGGCCGGTCCGAATCGGCCGCCGACGTGCCGACCAGCAGTCGGGCCTCGGGCGAGAAGTCCATGACCCGCATTCCACCGAAGACCGTCACCCCCAGCGAAATGTCCTCCATCGCGCCTTCGAGCTGGTTCGGCGGTCCGAGCAGCCGTTCCCCCTCCGGCAGCACGTCGTGCCAGACCACGGTCCCGTCCACATCGTGCACGTAGGCGATCCGCCGACCGTCCCGGCTGACCGAGGGAAGCAGGACGTTCTCTTTGAGACCGAGCTGCTCCTGTCTGAGCCCGCCCTCGTCCGTACGCACGAACAGGGTGGCTCGGCCGCGAACGGTCCGCACCAGAATCACCGTCCCGTCCGCACTCATGACCGCCTCCTGGATCTGCCCCTCCGCCCCCGAGAGGACCCACTCGTTGTGCTGGAAGCTCAGATACCGGCGCATCAGCGCACTTCGGGCCTCCTCGGTCGGGGCGGTCTCGTACGCGGTGAGCGCGACCAGGGCCGCCTGGACCGGGTTGACCGACATCAGCTCGTCCGACTGGATCGCGAGCGATCGCGACATTCCCTCAGCCTCCCGTTCCGCTCGCACCCTGGACTCCTCCCAGAGGGTCCCGAGCAGTCCGCCCAGCACCACGAGGACCACGACGATCGCGCCTCCGGTCATCATCGCGGCGGCCCGGCGGCGCGCCCGGCGTCGGCGGGCCCGGCCGAGGAACTCCCGCTGCTCCCCGGTCAACTCCCCTTCCCGATGACTCAACTTGGCCTTCCAGCCGTCGAGCTGGGTGTGTCCGGGCAGCAGGTCCAGGGCACGCATCTTTTCCCGCCAGCGCTCCAGGTCATGCTGGATCTCCGCACGGACGGCCAGGAAGTCGGCGCTGGCCCCGGCCTCCTCGGCGAGCTCCGGCCACTCCCTGATGAGAGCCTCGTGGGACAGCTCCACACTCTGGGAGTGGCCGTCGCCGTGCAGGACCAGCAGGCGCCACTGGGGCCGGGCGAGCTCCTGCACCAGTTCCCAGAGCCGATCCCCGACCTCCGCCCTGGTCAGGACGCGCCGCAGGGGCGCCTCACCTCCGGGGAGGACCCGCACCAACCCGGTCAGCAGTCGGCGCTCCTGCTGCTCCTCCCCCGGTCTGACACAGGCCCGCCACGCTTGTTCGGCGTGGCGTTTCAGCGCACCGGACACCCGGCCCAGATCTTCGTAGGCCTCGCTGCTCAGCCGTCCTCCGCTCCGGCGCTCCCACAGTTTCGCCAGGACGAACCCGAGCAGCGGGAGGGCTCCGGGATCGTGTCCGGCGTCGTCCAGGATGCGCTGGTCGAGCCCGGGGTCGTACTCGACGCCCGGGATGCCGTTCAGCGGTCCGGTGATCACCTCGTGCAGTTGCTCCGGCCCCATGGGGGTGAGCGGAAGCGTGCTACCGCGCCGCAGCGCCGGTCCCACTCCCGGGTGGCTCAGAGCGGTGGCCATGAAATCGGCGCGCAGGGTGAGCAGCACCCGGAATCCATCCGTCCCGTTCTCCGGGAACAGGAGGGCGACGGTCCTGTCGATCTCCGGTTCCGGGAGGTTCAGGAGCGCTTCGGCCTGGTCGAGCACGATCAGGACGTTCGTGCCCTGACCCCCGGTGACCTGGTGAACGGTGTGCGCGATACCCGACTCGTCCAACCACTCCAGGACGCGCTCCGGGTCGGCCCGCCCCGCCCGTTCCCCGCCGTAGCGGCCCGATGCCGCCATCTCGGAGAGTTCCGTGGCCAGGGCCTTGCGCGGGGAGGCCGTGCGCCCGGCGTCGAGCACCACCACCTCGTAGCCGTGCTGACGCATCCTCGGCACCGCACCGGCGAGGGCGAGGGAGGACTTTCCGCATCCCGAGGGGCCGTACACGGTGACCGGAGCGCTTCCGCCGCGCAGCGCCTCGACCACCCGGTCGACATCGTCGCCCCGGCCGAAGAAGACGTCCGCGTCCGCCTCACCCAGAGCGGCCAGTCCGCGGAAGGGCGAGTCCGGGCGTACGACGGTCTCGAGTTCGGGCAGTTCCCTCAGGATCGTGTCGGTACGCAGCACGAAGGCCTGCTGGGCCTCCCGTTCGGGCTGGGACACGACCACGAGACCGATCGCCGAACCGAGTCCCTCGTCCCAGACCGGACCTCCGCTGAAGCCCTGCTTGACGTGCGTCGTCTGTCCGTCGGCGCGGGAGAGCTGGACCCACCCCTCCTCCGTGCTTCCGCCGAGGAGCCCCCGTATCCACCGAGTGGTCGGTTCCGATTCGGTGAAGCCCACCGCCCGGGCCGGGTGCCCCCACACGTCCTCCGGTTCGGCCAGGGGCAGGGGATGCGTGCCGGGCACGGGTTCGCGCAGCCGCAGGAGCGCGACGTCCCCCGTCCAGTCGGTCCTGGCCGGTATCCACCGCTCTACCTCGGCCGGCCTCGGGCTGAAACCGCGGGCGGCCGGTCCCGCCAGCGGAAAATCGACCATGACCTCCGCCCCGGGGTCCTCCGGATTCGGGCCGGGCTCCCCCAAGCAGTTGGTCACCACATGCGCGCAGGTCAGCACCAGGTCCGGGGCGATGAGGGCACCCGTACCGCGGGGGCGCCCGTCCTGACCGGCGATGCGGGCGACCCCCGAGTCCAGTGCCTGACCCGCACTCCGTGGGGCAGTCCCCGTCATGGGGCCCCTGCCGGTCCAGCGGAAAACCACCGGTGCCCCGGCCGGTCGCGATCAGCTGACATGGCGCGTCACCCGTTTTTCACTTCGGGCTTGCTTTTCCACTTCAGGCTCACCGAGAAATTGGCCTCGGTGGTGGTGCTCGCGATGACCAGGTCCGCTTCCGCGGACAGCGAGATCCCGAACTCCAGGGTGACCTCCTCCGGGGCGTCCGCCATTCCCTTGACCTGCCCGACGAAGCTCTCCGCGACCGGCCGCACGGTACCGAGCATCTGGGAGAAGGTCTTCCTGGCCCGCACGACGGAACGGTCGCCGCGACCCACCGGAACGATGGAATCGTCCGCGGCGCGCACCTGAACCAGGACGGTTTCCGCGCCGTCCTCGCCCAACGGCACCTCGACCGTGCGGAGAAAGTGTTCCGTCATTTCGCGCTCCAACAATCGGGAGCTGAGATTTTAACCAACCGGGAGTTCTCCGCGCCACAAAACCCGGGCCATTCTTTCTACTGGCCCGGCCACACCGCTGCCACCTGCTGTTTATCATCGAAAACCAGCGAACACGAGCAGGGAATTGAATCCCTCAGTTTATTTTTCCGGTTCCGACGGCCCCGGTACGTCGCATGCCGCGCACCGGGTCGCTGGTCCCCGGGGTCGTCAGGTGGCCGCCTCGTCCAGGAGGGTGCCCGCGGTGGACTGGGGCACGTAGCGGGTCGGGGTGATGCCGAGCAGCTGTGCGGCGAGTTCCTCGTTGCCCGCGAAGCCGGCGTCGGCGTCCAGGGTCTGCTCTCCGTCCCAGAGCATGAGCAGGGCGGAGACGGTGTGGCTGGCCTTGTCGTGGTGCATGTCGTAGTGAGCGGCCATGGGCACGGTGTCGTAGTGCACCCACAGGTCGTGGCCGGTCATGAACATGTCGAGGTCGAAGGTGACGGTCAGGCCCATGAGTTCGGGCTTGTAGCGGTCGTCGATGCCCGCGAACGCCTCGTCGAGGGCGACCACGCGCGGGCAGGTGGGTGCGGCCGAGGAGTACAGGGCGTTGGCCGCGGCGAACAGCGGCAGGTGGATGGCGGCGGACTTCTCGCCACCGGACATCTGCTCGTGCTTGTTCTTGGTGAGGGTGACCTCGTCCTTGCCCGGTTCGGCCAGGCGCAGCTCGAAGCGGTACCAGTCGCGGTAGTCCAGGACCGCGGCCAGCACCTGCTTGTGGCTGGCGCGGGGGTGCCGGGCGTGGTACTCGCGGATCATCTCGCGCAGGACGGCGCGGAGTTCGCCCAGACCGCGGGGGCCGAGACCGGAACCGTCCTGGCGGACGAGCTCGGTGGCCCGACGCTGGTGGTCGCCGAGGCCGTCCGAGCGGGACCAGCGGATGCCCACCCGGGTGCCGGAGGACATGGGGCGGGCGCGGGTGTCGCGGTCCATGGCGCGCACCAGGAGTTTGGCGGCGCGGACCCGGTCGTGGATCTGCTGGGCGATCCCGCTGAGCAGTTCGTCCTCCAGGACCCCCTGTTCCTCCTCGCGCAGAAGCACGCCCTGTTCCTCCACGCGTTCGGCGACGGCGCGCGCGAACGCGGAGACGGGGTTGCGGCCGTTCTCGTCGTTGACGTGCACGGTGACCAGGCCGCTGGCACCGACCTCGTGGTCCACGCGGTAGCCCTCGGCGTCCCCGCCGAGCGCCTCCTGGAAGGTGCGCAGTGCCTGGGACATGCGGGTCCCGGCGGTCTTGAGCTCGGCGTCGCCGACGTCCTTGGTGCCGACGACCTCGGCGAAACCGTCCAGCAGGGCCGCGGCGGCCCCGGGCAGGATCTCGCGGACGGTGGCGGCCTGCCCGGTGAGTAGGCGCTCCGCGGCTTCCTCGGGCGCGGGCCACTGGTCGGCGACCGGCCAGGAGCCGGCGGTGTCCACCCCCATGACGGCGCGCACGGCGGGCTGGGTGAGCCCGGCGAAGGCCGCGGCGTGTTCGAAGAGCGTGCCCAGGGCCTGGGCCAGGGCCTGGCGGCCGCTGTCGCGCAGGGTTTCGGAGCGCACGGACAGGTCGTGCTCGCGGGAGGCCACGGCGGTGGCGTCGCGGTGCTGCTTCTGGACCTCGCGGAGCTGGTTCTGGGCCTGTTCCAGCTGGTCGAGGAGTTCGCGGGCCGGGGCGTCGATGGCCGCCTCCAGGGTGGCCAGCTCCTCGGTCTCGCGTGCGTGGTCGGTGCGGCTCTGGTCGAGGTCGGCGCGGTCGCTGTCGAGCGCTTCGGTCAGACGGGTAACGGTGTCCTGGCGCCCGGTGAGGTCGCGCTCGTACTCGGCGATGTCGGTGCGGGCGGCGTGCAGGTTCCGGGCGGTGTCCTGGAAGGCCTCGGCCGCGGCGGCGACCGCGTCGACGTCCTCCCGGCGGGTGGGCATGGCGCGTTCGGCGGCCGCGGTGCGGACCTGGCGGCGTTCGGCATCCACTTGGGCGACGGCGGCGTCGAGGTCGCGTCGGGCCTCGGCACGGGCGGCGCGGGCCGAGGCCAGCAGGGTGGAGTGGCGTTCGAGCGCGCGCAGGGCCTTGACGACCTCGGTGGCGTCGGGCAGGTCGGCGCGGGCGCGGTCGAAGTCCTTGAGGAGTTCGTGGGCCCGGGCGAGGCGGTCGCCGAGTTCGGTGCAGCGGGCGGAGAGCTCTTCGAGCCGGGCGTCGCGGGCGGCCAGGCGCTCGCGGCGGCGCTGGGCGCGATTGGTAGCGCCGATGAACTCGGCGGCGGCCTTGGGGTGGGCGCCGGTGAGGGGGCCGAGACGGAAGCGGGCCCGGGTGTCCACGCCGAGGAGCGCATCGCTCTCCCCGTCGTTGAAGGGGATCGAGGCCAGGACCCGGGCGATCGTGTCGGCGGGGACGTGCTCCTGGGTCTCGGGCACGAGGACGTCTGCGAGGGTCTGTCCATTGGCGCCGGTAGCGCCCTGTTCGGCGGGGAGCAGGTAGGCGTCGGCCTCGCCCTGTGCCAGGGCATCGCGGGTGAGGTCGGGGTCGGGGTGGATCCAGGCGGTGAGCAGGCCCGCCGCGTGCAGGGCGCCTTCGACGGCGGCGGCGTGGGCCTCGGTCAGGTCCTCGGCGAAGCGGACCAGCTGCCAGAGCGGGGCTCCGGGACGGCCTTCGCGCGGGGCGGGGCGCAGGGGGTCGGCGGGCGGGGCGTCGTCGCGTTCGGCCGCGATGTGGTCGCGTTCGCGGCGGACGGCGGCCAGTTCCTCGCCCAGCCGGCTCTGTTCGGACTCCAGGCCGTTGGCGCGGGTGGCCGCCTGTAGCTGCTGGTCGTGGAGCTGTTCGTTGAACACCTGCGCGAGGGTGGCGGTGCCGGGTTCGCCGTAGTGGTCGAGGGTGTCCCGCAGGGCGGTCAGGGACTCGGGGCCGACGATCTCCCAGCGCTCGGACCAGGCGTCCAGGTTCTGCGCGACGGTGGCGCGGAGCTCGGTGAGCTTCTCCTCGGCTTTGGCGCACTCGGTTTCGCGTTCGCCGAGGGTGTCCTCGGCCCGGGTGGCGGCGGCTTCGGCGCGGGCTCGGCCGTCCTCGGCGCGGTCTTGGGCGTTGAGGCGCTCGCGTACGGCGCGCACGTCGTCGAGTCGGGCGCTGGCACGGCCCCGAGCTGTCTCGGGCAGGTCGTCGCCGGTGTCCACCTCACCCTCGGCATCGTGAACGATGCCGGAGGCCTCGGCGGCCGCGCTGAGTTCGGTGCGCAGGTCCTCGGCGCGGGCGCGCTCGCGTTCGACGCGTTCGGCGACGCGGGCGGCCTCTCCGCTCAGCCGGGAGATCTCCTCCTCCTGGGCGCGCACACGCGCCTGCTGGGTGGCGATCTGGCGGGCCCGCGCCTCGTTGTTCTCCCTCCGGACCTGGAGGGCCTGCTGGTCGCGCAGGGTCTCGTGCTGGCGCAGGGTGGCGCACTGGGCATCCAGGCGCTCGGACTCCTTGGCCAGCTGGTCGGCGCGTTCGCGGGCCTCCTCGCGTGCCTCGGTGGCCCGGTCCAGTTCGGCGGCGGCCTCCGTGACCGTACGGGCGTGGGTGTCGGCCTGTTCGGTGGCGGCGGCGACCCGGGACAGCCGGTGGCGGGCGTTGGCGGTGAGGTAGTCGGCGTAGACGCCGGTGAAGGTCCGGGCGGCCTCGTGGGCGGCTTTGGCGCTGGCGAAGCGGCTCTGCACGGCGGCGAGGTTGGCGAAGTCGCGTGCGGCCTGGTCGACGAGGGCGTCGTCGAGGGGGCTGAGACCGCCGGTGAGGGTGTGTGAGACCTTCTCCGGGTCCAGGTCCTTGGCCAGCAGTGGGCGGCGCAGGGCGAGCAGGAGGTCCAGGAGCTGGACGTAGCGCTCCCCCAGCCCGAACAGGCGCGCGTCGACGGCCCGGCGGTAGTCGGCGGCGGTGGAGTGGTGGGCGTCCTCGCCCAGGGCCGCCTTGAGCTGGCGTTCGGTGAGCGGGCGCCCGTCGGTGGCCAGCAGCCCGAAGTCCACGCCCAGGCGCTGGTCGGTGACGAAGAAGGAGGGGCTGACCCCGTCGCGGTGGCGGTGCGCGCGCAGGCCGATGACCAGGGTGACGGTCTCGGTCGTGCCCGCGTCATCACTGTCGCGGGCGAATTCCATCCACACGTACCCGTAGGCGGACTCGTCGCCCCGGTAGAGGAGGTTGGACTTCATGGTGCGGTTCTGGCCGCTGAAGGGGTCCAGCCTGCGGGCGTCGGTGTAGCCGTCCAGGACGAAGGGGAACAGCACTTCGAGGGCCTTGGTCTTGCCCGAACCGTTGTGGCCGCGCAGGACGAGGCGGCCGTCGGCGAAGGCGAACTCCTCGTCGACGTAGTCCCAGACGTTGACGACACCGGCCCGGCTGGGCCGGAAGCGGTCGCTCCTGCGGGTCATGGCGCGGGTTCCTCGGTTCCTTCGGTCTCTGCTTGTTCTGCTTGTTCTGGGGGCTCTGGCTGGGTGGCGGGGGCCTCGGGTCCGGTCGTGTCGCCGGACGTCGGGTCCAGCGAGCCGAACGGGAGCAGCCCGGTGTCGGGGCGTTCGGGCAGCGCGCCCCGGATGTTGCGGTACCGCAGGGCGGCGGGCGTGACCAGGACCCCGCCCGGCAGCGGCCGGACCAGGGAGAGGTCGGTCAGCAGGGCCAGGGCGGCGTCGAGTAGCCCCTGCGGGTCCTGCTGCCAGCTGGCGGTGAAGGAGGACGCGCCGAACTCCTCGAACAGATCGGCGACCATCTCCTCCAGGCGTTCGCGCTCCACCAGCGGCACCGAGGCGGGCTCGGCGACCGTCGGGGCGTGCCCGGCCTCGGCCCAGGCCAGTTCGGTGACGACGCCCTCCTGCGGGACCCCGGCGTCGATCCGGGCGACCAGCTCGGGGTGCTCGTGGACGGGGCCCGGGGCGGGCAGGTGGGCCAGGGCGGCCCAGGACTCCTCGAAGTGGTTGGCGATCTGGGCCAGCAGCAGCCCGGCGGTGCGGGTGACGGCCCCTCCCCTGCCGGGGAAGGCGCGGTCGGTGAAGGTACCGGAGGAATCGGCCAGCAGGACCCCTTCGGCGCGGCGCTCGAGCTTCGTGCCGGTCAGGCGTGCCACCTCCTCGGCCGGGCCCTTGCCGCGCAGGGCGGCGGCGACCTCGGGTTCGACGTCCGCGTAGTACACCACCGGGTACTCCACCAGCAGGCGGCGGGCGCGCTGGGCGGCGCGTTCGCGGGGGGCGTCCGGACCCAGGGCGTCGCTGAGCAGGCCGGAGGCGCTGTTCAGGTGCTGGACCGGCCGGGTGGGCCGGAAGAGGACCTCGCAGATCTCGTGGTCGATGTCGAAGAGCGCGTCGCCCTGCTCGCCGCCGCGGGCCCAGGCCTCGACGGAGCCGTCGGACAGGTGCAGGGCGCCCCGGTCCAGCAGCCAGTGGGTGACGTCGACCAGCGCGGCCTTGTGGGTGGAGTCGGTGGGGTCGTAGCCCAGACCCTCGATCTCGTTGGCCGAGGGGGTGAGGCGTTTGACCAGGTCACCGAGGCTGATCTCGACCTGGGAGCGTTGGAAGGCGGCCAGCAGCAGGCACAGGTAGGCCAGGCGGCGGCGGTCGAAGGGCTTGCCCTTGCGGGCGAAGGTCTGGCGCTGGCTGGGGTCGAGCAGGTCGAGCTCACGGACGAGACGCACGTGGTCGGTGGTGGCGATGAGGGTGTACCCGAACAGGTCGCGCAGGTCCTCGGTCATCTGGTCGGCCCAGTGCAGGACCTGGTCGAGCACGCCGGGGCGCGGCCGGGCGGCGGTGATGACGTCGCAGGTGAGGACCTTGCGCACGGCCTGCTGGTAGGAGCCCAGGTCCACGTCCTCGACGCGGGGGCGGTTCCGCCGGGCCATCAGTCCCCCTTCCGGGTGGGCATGCTCTGGTCACCCCGGGTGCCGTCAGCGCCGCGGGTGCTGCGGGTTCCGCGGGCGCCGCGGGCGCGGGAGGCGAGTTCGAGTCGGAAACCGGGCAGGTGGAGGCTGCCCTGCGAGGTGCGCACGGTACTTCCCTGGTCGCTGGGGACCAGTTTGACCAGGGTGCCCGCGTCGTCGCCGGTGGCCGAGCTCATCCGCCCGGCGACCACCGACCTCGATTCCAGGGCCTTGGTGACCAGCCGCAGCAGCACCTTGGTGTCGCTGTCGTCGAGAACGCGGTGGTGCGCGCCCTCCTGGACCAGGCGGGCGGCGGAGGCGCGTTCGGCCTCGCGGCCCTCGGTCTGGCGGCGCCGCAGCTCGGAGCGGGCGCCGGTGTCCCGGCGCACCGGTTTGGGGACGCCGTGCGTGGGTGAGCGGTCGCTGCGGAACAGGGTCACCGACACCTCCACCCCGGCGGCGTCGTGCCAGGAGTCGGTGGGCGCGAACTCGTCGCCGTCCTCGTGGGCCACGCCCAGGTGGCGGGCGGAACGGGTGTTGAAGGCGGCGCCCATGAGGGCGTGCGCGGCGCCGTCGTCGGGGGTGTCGAACACCCAGGCGGCCAGGTGGCGCAGCTGGGTGGAACGGTTGACGCCACCGCGCTGGGCATCGGTGATCTGGCGCAGCAGGGCGACGACCCCGGAGACGGCGGAGCGGGTGGCCTGGCCGAGTTCGGCGGCGCGGGTGGGCGCCCCGCTCTCGGAGGCGAACCAGGCGCGCACCGCCCACCAGCGGCGCGACCAGTCCTCCAGGCGTTCGGTCCGGTCCATGAAGAGGCGTTCGTCCACGTCGGCGGCGCGGGAGAGCAGGGTGCTCAGGCCGGTGGCCTCGACCTCGTGCACGGCCCGGTCCAGCCGGGGCAGGTAGCGGTCCAGCTCGGCCATGAAGTCGGACATGTGGACCAGCAGGGCGTTCTTGTGACGCAGGAAGACTTCGGAGGAGGCTTCGGTGGAGCGCAGGATCTCGCCGAGGGTCACGTGGAACTGGGCGGAGCGGCGGCCCATGTCCTCCATGACCGCGTCCAGGCGGGACAGGCGGCGGTAGACGTCCTCGACCCGGCCGGTGCGGTTGGCCTCGGCCAGCGCCCCGAGGTCCTCCAGGACGTCGGAGAAGACCAGGCGGGACAGGTTGACGTCCTCGACCCGTGCGCCGAGCAGGTTTTCGACCGCGTGGTAGGCGCGGTAGCCGAGCTCGCTGAACTGGTAGACGGACTGGCGGTTGCGGTAGCTGGCGAGAGTGCCCGCGCGGGAGGCGTCGTCGAAGCGGTGCACCACGCCGTCGGCGGCGAGCTCGTCCAGCCGGTGGCGCAGGCCCTGGGCGGGGATTTCGGGCGCCTCGGCGTGGGCGGCGGTGAGTTCGCGCAGGGTCGCGGCGACCTCGTCCGCACCGACCTGGACCTGGTGGACCTCGCGCAGGCGGTCCACGGCGCGCAGGATCCACAGGTAGGTGACGTGGTCGTCGCGCCGGGTGAAGTTGAACAGCCGGAAACGGTCGCTGACCGCGAGCGCGTCCAGATCCAGAGCCCTGCGCTCGGCCACCACTGCACCCCCGTGTACTCGTGCCCGTACTCGTGTCCCCCGTCCGCGCACCCCCGGGCGCGAAACCACGACTGGGCCATTCTGGCAGTGCCCGGGGACAGTCCGGACCGGCGTCGGCGGGGTGCGGTGGTCGGCTTGGTCACCCCGGGCCGAACGTCCCGGGGAAATGTGCGCATCCCGTGGAATGATGTGCCCCGGTATGTCCCCATCCCCAGGGAGGAACGTGAGTGTGCGGCAGGGTCGGCGCGGGCGCGGCCGGCAACGCGGGCGCGGCGGGCGGCGGCGTTGGGTGCGAAGGTTGCGGGGTGCGCTGCCGCTGACGGCGCTGGTGCTCCTGCTCGGGCTGGGATGGCTGTTCGACAACGCCGAACGCCCGGGGGTGCTGTTGTCCGTCGGTCTGGCAGTGGTGGTCGCGGCGGCCGGGCTGGGTTGGTGGGCGTGGTCGCGGGTGCGGCTGGCCCGGGAGCGGTGGATCGTCTCGCGCACCGGGATCGCGGGGATCGACACGATGTCGGGGACGCAGTTCGAGCACCACGTGGCGCGCTTGCTGCGCACCCACGGATACACGAAGGTGGCGGTGGTCGGCGGGGCCTCCGACGGCGGGGTGGACCTGCGTGCGCAGACCCCAGACGGTAGGCCGCTGGCCGTGCAGTGCAAGCGCTGGCGCAAACCGGTACCACCCAACGAGGTGCGGGCCTTCCTCGGTGCGCTGGCCGGAGGGCACCGGGGCTATGTGGGGATGTTCGTCGCCTCGAACGGGTTCTCCCGGGAGGCCGTGCGCGAGGCCCGTGACGGGATGGTTCTGGTGGACCGGCACGGCCTGGGGCTGTGGATGGCCGGAGAACGCGCCCCGGAGCTGCCGCCGCGCTGAGGTCGTGGCCCGGTGACCGGTGCCGGATGCGCTGACGGGCAACGAAAGCGGGCCCCGCGGAGGGAGTGGTTTCCGCGGGGCCCGGGACGGCCGGTAGCGGTCGTGACGAGGGAGTGGGACCGTGGCCGTCTGGTTCGGGTCGGATCTCGTGGGATCTACTTGCCGGAGCCCGCGAACACCCCCTGGACGAAGTGGCGCTGGAAGGCGAAGAAGACCAGCAGCGGAACCAGCATGGACAGGAAGGCACCAGAGGCCAGGACGTCGATGTTGGTGCCGAACTGGCGCAGCTGCGAGCGCAGCGCCACCGTCAGCGGGGCGGAGTCGGGGCTGGTGAACACCAGGGCGACCAACATGTCGTTCCACACCCACAGGAACTGGAAGACCGCGAGCGAGGCCAGTGCGGGGCGGGCCACCGGCAGGACGACCCTGCGGAAGATCCGCCATTCGCTGGCGCCGTCCATCCGGGCCGCCTCCAGCAGGTCCCGCGGGATGTTCACGAAGAAGTTGCGCAGCAGGAACACCGCGAACGGCAGCCCGAAGGCGACGTGGAACAGGATCGCGCCGGTGATGGAGCCGAAGATCCCCAGGGCCCCGTACAGCTGGGAGATGGGGATCAGCGCCGCCTGGATGGGTAGGACCAGCAGGCCGACCACGGCCACCATGATCCAGTCACGGCCGGGGAAGTCCATCCACACCAGCGCGTAAGCGGCCAGTGCGCCGATGCCCACGACCAGCAGGGTGGCGGGTACCGAGATGTAGACGGTGTTGAGGAACGACTGGACGAGGACGTCGTTGTTGACCAGCGTCCGGTAGTTGTCCAGCGTGAGTTCGGTGGGCTTGAGCAGAACCGTCCACCAGCCGCTGTTGGTGTTGTCCGCCTCTGAGCGGAGCGACACCAGCAGCAGGCCGACGACCGGCACCATCCAGAACAGGGCGACTAGGGCCAGCGCCGCCTGGAGGGTGCCCGATCCCAGTCGGGAGACGAGCCGTGAGGCCAGCCCGCGGCGCGGGGCGCCGGAGACCGTCACCTCGACGACGGAGGGAGACTGCTGGGGCGTGGTGGTCACGAGCGCTCCCGTCGGAATCGGCGGATGTTGAAGTAGACGATCGGCAGGACGAGGACCAACAGGAGGACCACGAGGGCGCTGCCCAGACCCTGGTTTCCGCCCGCCCCGAAGGACACCTGCCACATCTGCAGGGCGATCACGCTGGCGTTGGCCTGGACCGATCCGGGTGCGATCACGAACACGAGGTCGAAGATCTTCAGGACGTTGATCATCAGGGTCACGAACACCACCAGCAGCAGCGGCCCCAGGAGGGGGATGGTGACCTTGCGGAACACCTGCCATTCGGTGGCGCCGTCGACCCGGGCCGCCTCCAGGGCGTCCCTGGGGATAGCGGCGAGCCCCGCGGCGATGAACGTGATGGCGAAACCGGTCATGATCCACACCCAGGAGGAGATGATCACCGGGGTGATCAGGGTGGGGCCCAACCAGGTCAGACCGCGGAAGGGTTCGGTGAAGTTGTCCGCGGCCAGGTGGACCTCGTACTCGCCCGGCTCCAGCCCGGTGAGGGTGAAGCGGCCGTCGTCGCCGGTGGTGGCGCTGGCCGCGACCTGACCGTCCCGGAGGGCGTCGACGGTCATGCGGGGCATGCCGTTCTCGCCGTCCTCGATGGTCCCGGCCTCGCCGCCCAGGGCCACGTCCAGCCAGACCACGCCCTCGATGGTGTCCCCGGAGGGCACTGTGTCTCCGGAGGGTTCAGGGGCGGCGGCCTGTACGGCCTGTTCGGGGACTTCGGTGGGGCGGATGCCGACCAGCGGCAGGGTGACGGTCTCCCCCGGTTCGTAGGTCCGCGTGGTGGTGAAGCCGCCCCGGGCGGGGTCGGTGTCGAGTTCCTCGTCGCCGCGCGGGCGCGCCCCGGGGTATTCGGAGGGCGAGGCGAAGGTGTCGTGGACGGTCACCACGGCGGCGTTGACCACGCCGCGGTCCGGGTTCTCGTCGTAGACCAGTCGGAAGATGATGCCGGAGGCGAACAGGGAGATCGCCATGGGCATGAACAGCAGGACACGGAAGGCGGTGGCCCAGCGCACGCGCTCGGTGAGCACCGCGAAGACCAGGCCCAACCCGGTGACCAGGGCGGGTGCGACCAGAACCCAGATGCCGGTGTTGCGGATGGCGGTGAGGGTGCGGTCGTCGGTGAACATCCGGGTGTAGTTGTCGATCCCGACGAACTGGGACCCGGAGGCGTCGAAGAAGCTGCGGACCACGGAGTACGCGGCCGGGTAGGCCAGGAAGACGCCGAGGAAGAGCAGGGCGGGTAGCAGGAACAGAGTGGCGGGGCCGAACAGCCGCCGCCAGCCGGGACGGGGCTCGGCGAGCGCGGCCGCAGAGCGGGACTCAGTCACGGGGCGCGGTTCGGCGGGTTCAGTGGACCCGGCCACGGGGCGGGACTCAGCCATGGGCGCGCTCGGCTTCGGCCTCGAGGCGCTCCATGGTGCCCGTGACGTCGGAGGGGTCGGCCAGGAAGTCCTGGAGGGTCTGCCACATGCCGTCGCCGACGGTGGCGCCGAATGCGGCGGGCTGGAGGTCGGACAGGTCGAAGCGCACGCTGTCACCCGCGAGGATGACCTGCTCGGCGACCTGGCCCAGGACCGGGTCGGCGTAGTCGTCGGCGGTCAGGTGCTTGTTCGGGGAGATGAACCCGCCGATGGCGGCCCACTCTCCCGCGGCCTCCTGGGTGGCGAGGAAGCGGAGCAGCTCCATGGTGGCCTCGCCCTCGCTCATCGCGACGGCGGCGTCCCCGGCCACGACGACGGAGTCACCGCCGCCCCCGATGGTCGGGAAGGGGAAGATCTGCGCGGTGTCGCCCACGGCCGCGTTGGTGCTGGCGGTGACGACCCCGCCGATGAAGTCGGCGCCCACCACCATGGCGGCGTCCGGGTCGTCGCTGTAGACGTTGACCACGGAGGTCGGGAAGTCGGTCTGGAGGCTGCCGCCGGAACCGCCCAGCATCAGCTGTTCCTCGCCCCACACGTCGGCGAGGGTCTCCAGGGCGACCTCGACGCTCGGGTCCGTCCACGGGATCTCGTGCGCGGCGAGCTGGTCGTACATCTGCGGACCGGCGGTCTGGAGGTAGACGTTCTCGAACCAGTCGGTGAGGACCCAACCGTCGGCCCCGGCCACGGACAGCGGACTGACGCCGACGTCGGCCAGGTTCTCGGACAGCTCGACGAACTCCTCCCAGCTCTCCGGCGGCACGGCCCCGGTCTCCGCGAAGAGCTCGTCGTTGTACCAGACCAGGGACTTGTTGGCGACCTTGAGGTAGACGCCGTAGGGGGTGTCGTCGACCGAGCCGATCTCAGCCCAGGCCCCGGCCATGTTCTCGTCCATGGCCTGGACGACCTCGTCGGAGAGCGGTACCAGGACGCCTTCGTCAGCGAAGTGCTGAATGAGTCCGGCCTGCGGGATGAGCGCGACGTCCGGCTCGTCCCCGCCCTGGATGCGGGTCTGCAGGACGGTCTGGAGGTCGTCCCCGGCGCCGCTGTAGGAGACGGTGGCGCCGGTCTGGTCCTCGAAGAGCGCGAGGACCTGCTCGAAGGCCTCCTGCTCGTCACCGGCCCAGGGGCCGACGATCTCCAGGGTCTGGCCGTCGAGGTCCGCGCCGGAGGCCGCGGTGGAGCCGTCGCCTCCACAGGCGGTGGCGGCCAGGGCCAGGCCGAGCGCGGCGGCGGTCGCGGCCAGGAACCGGGGACGGTGCGCGGTGAAGCGCGCGGTGGTGTGCGCGGTGGGGTGCGGGGTGGGGTGCGGGGTGGGGTGCGGGGTGGTGCTGCGTGCTGACATGGGGGATCGCTCCTCAGGAGTCGTGGATCGCGGTACCCGTGGCCGGGTCGAAGAACTGGAGCCGTTCGGTGTCGACGGCGATGGAGATGGTCTGGCCCTCGAACACGTGGGTGCGGGGGCTGAAGCGGCCGACGAGGACGACCCCGTCGTCGGTCGCCGGGAGGGTCTCGTCGGTCCCGGCGTCGCGGGCGAGTTCGCGGGTGTCCTCGGTGACCACGGGTGCGGCGTCCAGCGGGAAGTGCACGAGGACGTCGGATCCCATGGCCTCGACCAGGTCGGCCACCGAGGTGAGGGTGGCTCCTTCGGTGCCGCCGACGATCTCGGCGTCCTCCATGTCCTCGGGGCGGATGCCCACGACGACCTTGGATCCGGCGTAGCCGCGCAGGGCGGGGCGCCGGTGCAGGAAGCTCTCGGGCAAGTCGAGGTGCTGGTCGCCGATGCGGACGTGGAACCGGCCGGTCTCCCCGTCCTCGTGGAGTTCCACGCAGATGAGGTTCATGCCGGGCGAGCCGACGAACCCGGCGACGAACAGGTTGCACGGGTGGTCGTACAGCTCCTGGGGCGGGCCTACCTGCTGCAGGACGCCCCGCTTCATCACGGCCACCCGGTCGCCGAGGGTCATCGCCTCGGTCTGGTCGTGGGTGACGTAGACCGTGGTGACGCCGAGGTCGCGCTGGATGCGGGCGATCTGGGCGCGCATCTGCACCCGGAGTTTGGCGTCCAGGTTGGAGAGGGGTTCGTCCATCAGGAAGGCGCGGGGCTCGCGGACGATCGCCCGGCCCATGGCCACCCGCTGGCGCTGACCGCCGGAGAGGTTGCCGGGCTTGCGGGTGAGGTGCTCCTCGAGTTCGAGGACGCGCGCGACCTCGCGGACGCGCTTGTCGATCTCGGCCTTGGGGACCTTGCGCAGGCGCAGCCCGAACGCGATGTTCTCGAAGATGTTCAGGTGCGGATACAGGGCGTAGGACTGGAAGACCATCGCCACGTCCCGGTCCCGGGCGGGGACGTTGTTGACCACCTGGTCACCGATGCGGACGGTGCCCTCGCTGATCTGTTCCAGGCCCGCGACCATCCGCAGGGCGGTGGTCTTGCCGCAGCCGGAGGGGCCGACCAGGACGAGGAACTCGCCGTCCTGGATGTCGAGCGAGAGGTCGTTGACCGCGCGGGTTCCGTCCGGGTAGACCTTGCCCAGGCCGTCGATCACGATTTCTGCCACGACACCTCCGTGGAACGGGCACGGGTGGTGCCCGGTAGTAGCCGGTAGTGGATCCGCTGACGGATCGAGGAAGTCAGACCGGTGGGTCGGAGTCGTCTGCCACAAGTGGCGCGTCCCCTGTGACGCACGTCCTGTGATGCGCGCCACCACCGGTGATGTGTGACGACAGTAGTGTCACGCTCCCTAAGGAAGCCTTAACGAAGCGTCTCGTTCGACTTAAACCCTGCGGGTGGTGCCTGCGGGTGGTCACAGCTTCGTTGCGCCTGATCACCCGGGGTTCCCGGGCTCGTGCTCGCGTTCATCGTTGGTTAACGTGTGCGCATGGCAACGGTCTTGCTGGTCGAGGACGACCAGATGGTGCGGGGCGCTCTGATGCGGGCGCTGAGCGGTCTGGGGCACGTGGTGCTGCCCGTGGGCACCGCCCTGGACGCGCTGCGCGAGGCCGCCAAACACGAACCCGACCTGGTCATCCTGGACCTGGGCCTGCCCGACCTGGACGGCGCCGCGGCGCTGCGGATGCTGCGCGGGCACAGCGACGTCCCGGTGATCGTGGCGACGGCGCGCGGCGACGAGCAGTCGATCGTGCGCCTGCTCAACGACGGGGCCGACGACTACGTGGTCAAGCCCTTCTCCAGCACTCAGTTGGCGGCCCGGATGAACGCGCTGCTGCGCAGGTCCGGTCGGTCCTCCGCGAGTACCCCGGACCTCGGGGAGCTGACCGTGGGCGAGCTGTCCATCAGCCTGACCCGCCGGCAGGCGACACTGGCGGGGCGCCCGTTGGAGCTGTCCCGCCGTGAGTTCGACCTGTTGGCGTACCTGGCCGAGCACGCGGGTCGGGTGGTGAGCCGTAAAGAGCTGGTGGAGGCGGTCTGGCACCAGCACCCGTTCGTGGGCCACGACCAGACCATCGACGTGCACATGTCTTGGCTGCGCCGCAAGCTCGGCGAGAGCGCGAGCCACCCCCGGTACCTGTACACGGTGCGGGGCGTGGGGTTGAAGCTGGTGGAACCGGCTTGAGGCGGCTGCTGGCCCGCGCCGTCACCCTGGCCACGGTGCTGGTCGCGGTGGTGATGATCGGTGTGACGGGGCTGTGGGCCTGGTGGGAGGCGCGTGAACGCGCCGAGGCCGAGGTGCGTTCGCAGGCGCACATGGTGGCTTCGGTAGCGGAGGCGGGCCCCAACCCCGCGCTGTTGCGGCGCGTGGTGGCCTCGACCTCGGCGGGCGCGCGCGGCCACCTTTCGGTGCACCTGCCCGACGGGACGACCGTGGGGGCCAGCCGGGCCGAAAAGGATGACGTGGCGGCCGCGCGGGACGACGGCGCGGGGTTCGAGGGCGTGCGCGAGGTCGCGGACGGCACGGTGTACCTGCTGACGGTCGCCGCGCCCGAAGGCGATACTGCCGACGGGGGCGACGTTTCCGTGGTGGAGGTGTACCAGCCCCGGTGGGAGGCCACCACCGGGTTGGGCCGGGCCCTGGGCGGGCTGGTGGTAGTCGCGGTACTGGTAGTGCTGGGCGCGGTACTGATCACCGACCGGCTGAGCCGGCCCGCGCGACGTGCGCTGCGTGCTCTGGCGGACACGGCCGTGGCGATCGGCGAGGGCCGGTTGAACGCCCGGATACGCGTACACGGTCCGCGTGACCTGGTCATCCTCGGCGAGTCGATCAACGCCATCGGCGAGCGCGTCCAAGGGCTGCTCACCAAGGAACGGGAGATGGCCGCCGACGTCTCGCACCGGCTGCGCACCCCGCTGACAGCTCTGCGGCTGGACACCGAAACCGTGCCCGGCGCCGAGGGCGAACGGATCAGGGACGCGATCGCGGCGCTGGAGCAGGACGTGGACGCCATCATCCGCGACGTACGCCCGCAGGAACCGGCCCCGGGGCAGGGGGAGGCCGAGCGGGCCTGTGACCTGTCCGAGGCAGTGCTCGACCGGATGGGATTCTGGTCGATGCTCGCCGCCGACCAGGGGCGGGAGGCGACGCTGGACCTGCCCGAGGCCCCCTGCCTGGTGGCCCTAAACCGGGACGAATGCGTCGCTGTCCTGGACTCGCTGGTGGGCAACGTCTTCCGCTACACCCCGGCGGACGGGCCCTTCGCGGTCGCCGTGGTGGAGTACGCGGGCTGGGTGACGCTGATCGTGGAGGACGCGGGCCCGGGGTTTGCCGATCCCACGGCCGCACTACGACGCGGCACGAGCGGAGGCGGATCGACCGGGCTCGGGTTGGACATCGTCCGGCACGCGGTGGAGGCGACCGGCGGCACAGTTCACCTGGAACGCGGGAAACTGGGCGGTGCGAGGGTACGGGCAAGGTTCGCACAACTGGACGTCCCACACGAGGAGGAACAACCCCGCGCCTGGCGACTGCGCCGCTCAGGCTGAACCCTGGGAAGTGCTGTCGCTGCCGATCACTCCCCCGAACGGGCACTCGGCGCGGCGGTGAAGGAAGGAACACCCCCAGGCCTGCGGGGATCGGTGCCCGTGTCACGGCCGGTCATTCCCAGCGACGGAACAGCGGCAGCGAAGGAGGGAACACCCCCAGGCCTGCGCGCACCGGGCCGCGTGTCGCGTCTGGTCAAGGAGGGCAACGAAAGGCGGCAGCGAAGGAGGTAGCGCGCCGGGCCGCGTGTCGTGGCGGTGAGGCGGCCGAGCCCCCGGTGGCGGAGCCACCCAGGGCAGTGCGGGCGGGCACAACGGGGGTACGGGCTGCCTCCCCCGGGCGAGGCAGGCAGGGCCAGCCGTGCGTGTGGGGCCGGTTTTCAGCGTGGAAGCGCGGCACCCGAAACCCGCGCTCGGGGCTGTCCGCTGCTTCCGAAACCCCTGTATCCCCGGTGATCTTGCTACCAGGAGCGAGTTCGGCGCCGAAGTTGCTCCTGGTAGCAAGATCATCCCCGGAGAGAGGGCCAAAACAGGCACCCGACCATCGCCGCTGCCGCTGTTGCGCTGGGACGCTTGACCAGCCGCGACACGTGGGCCGGTGCGCGCAGGGGTGGGGAACGGGTGAGGGGCACCCCGGGTGTGAGCGGGGCGCCCCTCGGTGTTGGGTGAATGGGGTCAGGATGCTCCTAGAGCCGTCAGTGCTGGTCCAGGAGTTGGGCGCAGCGGATCAGACCCAGATGG
>NZ_ANAZ01000018.1:0-68381 GCF_000340985.1 Nocardiopsis valliformis DSM 45023 | reverse complement strand
TACCGCGCCTCGGCCCGACCCACCACCGGCTCCTACTGGGTGGCCTCTCGCAACGGCCTCTACGAGGCGAAGGACTGGGACGACCTGCTCGCCCACCTGTGGGCACACACCCAGGTCAGCCCGCTCCGCTTCTGACCCGCAGAGGCTGCGTGGTCTTGCTACCAGGGGCGCTGAGCTACTGAAACCCAAGGCGTCGAAGTAGCTACTGGTAGCAAGATCACCCGGAAAGGAAAAGCCCCACCGGCTGGTACCAGGTCCCAACTCCCCCGTTCGCCTGTCACCGGGCTCCTCTAGCCTGGGTGCATGGCCGACCACACGGTGCTGCACGCCCCCACACCCCGCGAGATCCGCGCTGAACTCGAAGACCTCGTCATCCGTGACCTCCACGGCCCCATCGGGGGTGACGAACACGAGGAGTTCCCCACCTCCGAGCGGGTGACCGACCGCTACATCCTGGGCAGACTCGCCCCCAACGGCGCGGTCATCGAACCCGATGAGCAGGACACCCTCGCCGAATCAGGTATCGAGGACTCCGCGGGTATCGGGGAGGCAGACAGCGCCGACCCCGGGGCGGACGTGCCCGCCGCGGCCAGCATGTTCTGCAGCGCCCACGGCTTCACCGTCTGTGTCGAGCCCGACACCACCGAGCTGCACGCCCGCGCCTCCTGGGCGCACTACGACAAGGTGAAGGCACCCGAGGGCCGCGCCCGTTTCTACCGCCGCTTCCCGCACACCAGGGAGGTCGCCCTCAGCCTGTCGGAGAAGGACGGCCACCTGGGCCCGATCGAACTCGACCCCGAGCACCCCGGGGTGGTCCTGCGCGGGCGGGTCCGCACCTACGAAGGCCGCCGGTTGGTCACCGTGTTCCTCGTCAACGCCCAGCAGGGCAAGAGCAAGGAACAGCACCTGTGGCTCTTCCAGGCCGAACTCTCGTTGACCGCGGCCGACGGCGCCGCCCCGGTGTTCGTGCCGCGGCCGGAGAACTTCTCCGGCGGTGACCAGCGGGACCGCGACGAGCAGCGCAACCTGGCGATGACCCACCGGTTCCACGCCCAGTTCGCGGTCGGTCACAGCGTCGCGGTGGATGTTCAGGCCGCGGCGGACGACCCGATGCGCGCGGTCAGGGTCACCACCAACGCCGCCCCCGGGTACGAGCTGCGGCACACCGACGTCCCCAGCGCCGACAAGGACCAGGACCTGCCCGAGCTGGCCGACCTCGTGGTCGACATGAAGCTCCTGGGTGAGGAGGGCGAAGGGGCCGTCGATGTCCGCGCGGCCCTGGACCCCCTGGTCAACGGATACCGGGAGTGGATCAAGCGGCAGCGGGAGCGCATCGACGCCCCCGAGGCGCGGCTGCGACACGACGGCACGGACTTCCGCCGCCAGGCCAGGGCCAACATGGACGAGGCCGAACACGCCGCGAACCGGATCGCCGCCGCCATCGACCTGCTCGAAGCCGACCTCGACGCTCGCGCCGCGTTCCGGTTCGCCAACCGGGCCATGCACCGTCAGCGGGTGCAGAGCATCGCCGCCCAGGGGGACGGCAAGATCTCCATCGCCACCCGGGTGCATGAGGCGGATGTTTCGAAGAACCGGAGCTGGCGCCCCTTCCAGCTGGCGTTCCTGCTGCTGAACCTGCCCTCGTTGACCGACCCCGCCCACCCCGAGCGCTCCGGGACCGGCCCCGGCGGCAAGCGCGTCGCCGACCTGCTGTGGTTCCCCACCGGTGGCGGCAAGACCGAGGCCTACCTCGGCCTGACCGCCTACACCCTGGCCATCCGCCGCCTCCAACACGAGGACACGGCCCACGGCGGCAACGTCCCGCACTCCGACACCGGAGTGGCTGTCCTGATGCGCTACACCCTCCGGCTGCTCACCATCCAGCAGTTCCAGCGGGCCGCCGCGCTCATCTGCGCCTGCGAGGTGGAACGCCGCCAGGACGAGGACCTCTGGGGCACGGTGCCGTTCCGGTTGGGCCTGTGGGTGGGCGGCCGCGTCACCCCCAACACCTTCGACGGTGCCCAGGACTGGGTGAGGGAGAAGCGGGCCAACCGGGGTGGCGGCGGACAGGGTTCCCCGCACCAGCTCACCAGCTGCCCCTGGTGCGGATCGACCATCGAGCCCGGTAAGCACATCGAAACCGAAAGCAGGGCCCGCCGCACCCGGATCGTCTGTCCCGATCTGGACTGCCCCTTCGGTGACTACCTCAGCGACGGTGAGGGGCTGCCGGTGCTGGTGGTGGACGAGGAGATCTACCGGCTCGTCCCCTCACTCGTCATTGCCACCGTGGACAAGTTCGCCCAGCTCACCTGGAAGGGGGAGGCCCAGAGCCTGTTCGGTCGGGCCTCCCGCTACTGCACCCGGCACGGCTACCTGGCCGGCCAGATGCACGACAAGGTGTGTGGTGGCTCCGTGCAGCACACGGCCGTGCCCAAGGGCGTCAACCTTCCGTCCGCCAAGGTCGGGCCCGCGCCCGCGGTCCGGCCGCCCGACCTCATCGTCCAGGACGAGCTGCACCTGATCACCGGCCCGCTCGGCTCTCTGGTGGGGATGTACGAAACCGCGGTGGACCTGCTCTCCGGTTGGGATTACACGGCTCCGGGCACCAAGACCCGGCACAAGGTACGGCCCAAGGTCATCGCCTCCACGGCGACGGTGCGCCGGGCCAAGGAACAGATCGGCATGCTCTTCGCCCGCGGCGAGACCCGGATCTTCCCGCCCCAGGGCCTGGACGCCTCGGACACGTTCTTCTCCCGGCAGCGCCCCGTCGACGCCCATGACGCCCTGGTGCCTGGGCAGAGCGCGGACCACACAGCCGACCAGACCGCTGACGGCCGCCGTTACGTGGGGCTGTGCGCCCACGGGGTGCGGATCAAGTCCACCCAGATCCGGGTCTACGTCGCCGTCCTCGCCGCGGCCCAGAAGCTGCACCTGAAGTACGGCGACAACGAGATCACCGACCCCTACATGACCCTGGTCGGCTACTTCAACAGCCTGCGCGACCTCGGGGGGATGCGCCGCCTGGTCGACGACGACGTCACCACTCGGCTGACCCGCGCCGATCAGCGCGGCCTAGCCAAGCGTTACCTCCACCCCTACCGGACGGAGGAGCTCACCTCCCGGCGCAACTCCGACGACATCCCCTACATCCTCGACCGTCTCGGGGTGGCCTTCCCCGACGCCGTCGAACAGGCCGCCCTGAGCACCGCGGCCAAGAAGGGGACCGGAAAGGGCAAGGGCAAGCAGGAGGCGAAGGGGTCGCAGCCGCTGGACGTGCTGCTGGCCACCAACATGATCGCCGTGGGCGTGGACGTCTCCCGGCTGGGCGCGATGGTCGTCAACGGCCAGCCCAAGTCCACCGCCGAGTACATCCAGGCCACCAGCCGTGTCGGTCGTAGGCACCCCGGCATCGTCTTCACGGTCTACAACTGGGCGCGTCCCCGGGACCTGTCGCACTACGAACAGTTCGCCAACTTCCACGCGAACCTGTACCGGCACGTGGAGGCGCTGTCGGTCACCCCCTTCGCGGCACGAGCCACCGACCGGGGCCTGACCGGGCTGCTCATCGCCATGGTCCGCGGCTACGACTCACTCCTCAACCCGAACGCCGGAGCCGGTCACTTCGACCGCACCGGGCGCACCGCCGACCACCTGGCGGCCGAGGTCAAACGTCGGGCCCGTGACGTCACCGGGGACAAGGCCACGGTCCGCGCGATCGACGAGGAAGTCGATCGCCGGTTCGACCTGTGGAACGACAAACGCGGCCTGCAGACCTTGGAGAGCTTCACCCTGGGCTACACCAGGAGCAAGAAGGAGGACGTAGGGCTGATCCGGCACCCCGAGGACGGCCGCTGGACCACCACCACCTGCCCGACCTCCCTGCGCGAGGTGGAGCCGGGCATCCGCCTGGTCCTCGACCCCCAGGACAGCCTGGGCGAGGACGCCCAACACCCATTCCAGGCCCAGAACGGTGCCGGTGACGACCAGAACGGGGCCCGGTGATGAACGATCCCATCCGCGTCGGTGAGCTGCGCACCAGCCAGCTCCTGCACACCTTCGGTATCGGCGCCCTCGTCGACCTGCCGAACCTGTCCGTGGTGGTGCGCGGACTGGACGCCTGGAAGAGCGCCCACGCCGCACCCCTGCAGGAGGACCGGCTCCTGGACGCGGTGCGCCGCAAACTCGGACCCCAGGTCAAGGAGCTGCGCAGCCCGCCCTGGGTGCCCTCCACCGCCAACGTGTTCGACGAATGGGCCAAGATCGGTGTGCCCGTGTCCGCCTTTCCCCGGTGGTTGCGCTGCACCAAATGCCACCGCCTGTCCTCCGCGGACTCAGGAGCCTTCGACCTGATCTCCACCCCCTACAGCCCGGACCGGACCCGGTACGTGCACGGCTGCCGCGGCGAAGGCAACAAACGTCCCGCGGCCGTCCCCGCCCGCTTCGTCATGGCCTGCGAGACCGGGCACCTCGACGACTTCCCCTGGGTGTACTTCGCCCACCGCGGTCAGGTTCCGGACACGGGGGAACACACCCTCAAACTGGTCGAGCAGGGCACCACCGGTGAGGCCGCCAGCGTCCTGGTGATCTGCGAGGGCTGCGGCGACGACCCGAAGCAGAGCGGCGGGCGTTCCATGGGTGAGGCGTTCGGCCCCGAGAACGCCGTGAACCTGCCCCGCTGCCGGGGCCGCCACCCCCACCTGGCCGCGTTTGAGTCCTGCGACCAGGAACCCCGCACCATGGTGCTGGGCGCCACCAACAGCTGGTTCCCCACCCAGATGCGGGTCTTCAGCCTGCCGCAGGGCGACACCGCGCTCAAGGACGCGGTCGCCGGTCACATGAACACGTTGAAGGCGATGGCGGCCCTGCCGAAGGAAATCGCAGAACACGCGATCCGGCAGATGATCTTCTGGGCCGACCTCGACGAGTTCGGTTTCGAGGCGGTGTGGGCCGAAATCCAGGCCCAGACGGCGGACACGGAGCCGGATGACACGGCAGCGCCGAGCGAGGACGAGGAAGTGGACCTGGCCGGACCCGAGTGGGAGGCCTTCACCCAGCCCAAGGACATGGACCTGCCCGACTTCACCACCAAGCACGTGGGCAGGGTCGCGCGCAACCACCGCGAGCGCCTGGCGGAGGTCGTGCTGGTGCCCCGGCTGCGTGTGGTCAGCGCCCTGTACGGCTTCACCCGGGTGGACGCCCCCGAGTTCGACGTGGTCACCACCGACGACAACCGCATCGCCCCTTTGTCAGCCAAGGCACCTGAGTGGGTGCCCTGCGCCGAGCAGCGGGGCGAGGGGATCTTCCTGCGCTTCGCCGAGGAACCCCTGGCCGTCTGGGAGACGTCCCCGGCCGTCAAGGAGCGGGAGAAGCAGCTCATCGGCGGCCACGAACGTTGGCGCCAGGCCCGTAACCTGCCACCCGCGGACTGGCCGGGGATGCGCTACGTGCTGCTGCACTCGCTCGCACACTGCCTTATCCGCGAACTCTCCCTGGAAGCCGGGTACAGCGCTTCCGGGATCGCCGAGAAGGTGTACGCGCGCGGCGGATCCGACCGTATGGCGGGCATCCTCCTCTACACCGCCGCCCCCGACAGCGAGGGCACCCTCGGCGGGCTCGTCGCCCTCGGTACCGACCCGGACCGGCTGGGGCTGCTCATCGACCACGCGCTGGACGCCGCCCGGCTGTGCAGCTCCGACCCCCTGTGCGCCGAACACGACCCCGACGACCACGCCCGCCTGCACGGGGCCGCCTGCCACGTGTGCCTGTTCGCCGCCGAGACCTCCTGCGAGCGCAACAACCACTACCTGGACCGTGCCCTGCTGGTCGACACCATCTCCCAGGACCTACCCGCCGGGCTCGGGTACTTCCGGTGAGCGCGGACCCCACAGACACGGAGAAACGTGAACGCTGGGCCCAGGACCTGGCCAAACTCGCCGGACGGCTCAACCCCACCGCCGTCCGGCGATGGGCCGGCGCCCTGGAGGACTGCGCGGGCCCCGGGCAGGCAGAGCGTGTGCTGCTCGACGCCCACCCGGTGGCGGGTATGGGCCACCACGCCGCCCAACTGGCCCGGCTCTGGCATCTCCGCCCTCACTTGAGCGGCGACGCCCTGGGCCTGGCCCTGCTCGGCGCGGCCGCCGCCGCGGAACGGGCCGACCAGCGCCGTTCCAGCGTCGTGGCGAGTGGACCCTCCGGCGACTCCGCCCTGTACAAGAGTGCGGCGCGTTCCACCGGAGCCGCCCTCGAAGAGGTGATCCGCTCGGCACACAAGCGACTGCTGGTGGTGAGCTTCACCCACCACCCCTCGACCCGCATGGTGGAGGAGCTCACGGTGGTGGCCGAACGCGGAGTGGTGGTGGACGTGCTGCTGGAGGAGAAGACCGGAGCGCTGAAGGCGTTCGAAGCCCCCTTCTCACACATGAGTGATCAGGTCCGGTTGTGGCGGTGGCCCAAGGAGCGCCGCGGCGCGAACGGGTCGGCGTCCATGCACGCCAAACTGGTCGCCGCAGACACCGCCAAGGCCCTGGTGGGCAGCGCCAACCTCACCGGGTACGCCCTGCACCACAACATCGAAGTGGGCGTCCTGGTCCGCGACCCGACCCAGGTCAAGCGACTGGTGAGCCACTTCCGGTCCCTCATGGGCCCAGACGGTCCCTTGGAGCGTGCCTGACCGATCCCCCTCCGCCTATCCGGCCCTGGTTCGGCTATCGGTGATCCACGGCTCGGGCTTCCTGCGATTTTGGCTCATGGGTTCCACGCCCGCGCGTACTGAGGATGGATTTTACGGTCGTGCCGGGGTTCTTGGGAACAGGGCGACTGGATTCCTTGACAGGGGCGGATCTGAAATTTTTCTGATTCGCGGACTTGCCCGGTGGCAGTACAGGGCATTCTATTATGGCTATCAGGATTTCACCCCCTAAGGATCAAATGAGCACCTCGTCTGTCGGTCAGGATTTCGATCTTGATGTCCAGTTTCTCGACGGTACTCCTTCGCACCTGGTGGATATCGCTCGCCGGTACTGGGATCTTCGCGGCCTGGACGAAACGGGCGCTTCCCCTCTCTGGCGGACGCCCGTACGCGAGATCGACACCAACGGCTGGGGCGGCCGCCACCACCACCTGGCGGCCGCAGCGAGCAGGGCCGTGGCCAAGGGTTATTTCTGCCCCTCGTGCGAGGAGGAGCTCTCCCTGCCGAATCGGACCGCGTTGAACCAGATCCTCGCCGGTGACACCAGGGTGGTCTGTGCGGACTGTCACCCCACCCTCAGCGAGGAAGCGGAGGAGTACCGGAATCCTGATGCTGCGGCTCTTCGCCGGGCCGAACGGCGTCGAGAGGAACAATCGCTGAACGAGGCCTACGCCGACGCCGAAGAACGTTGGATCAAGGCGCATCGGGAAGTTCTGGGAAAAGAGTTCGCTCTTCTCCATCACCCTGAAGAGGAGTTCCCGGAGCTCGACGTTCGATGGGAGCTCGCCGCGCTCACCGTGGTGCGCAACGCCACCGAGGGCGGGATCATCAACATCAGGGATCACCCGGAGCTGTCCGTGCTCTCACCCGGCGGTGAAGACGCGGACGTGATGGAGGCCTTGCGCCGCCACGGGGTGCTTCACGTCCATCCGTCGACCGCGGTGAGCTCGCAGTTGTGGAGGATCACGGCCTTCGGCGATGCTGTCGCTGAAGCCGGAGGAGATCTGGACGACCTGCCCACACCTGAGCTGACAGGCCGCTACTACCCGCTGAAGACCCGGTTCTACGTACCGTACGGGGAGGACGTCCGGGCGGCGGCGGAGTCAGCGGGCACGCGACTCCTGCGCCGTCTGACACAGGTCTTCAAGGACCATCGGCGCTTCGACGCTCTGGAAGGGCTTCTCGCCGAGGTGATCGCCAAGGAGGCCGTGCGCTACTTCGACCACAAGTTGAAGGAGCACAACCTGCCCGGTGTTCCGGAGGAGAAGCGTCCCCGACTGCGGGAAGCAGCGGACAAACTCGCCCGGGTTCGATGTCTTGGGCAGCTCTACTTCGCCTGCTGGGCCGCGACTCGAAACGCTGCCGCTGCTGCCCAACGAACCCCTCGTGTCCCTGCGGTGAACATGACCGAGTACGGGCTCAAGAGCTTCGAGGATCTCGTCCAGGAGATGGTCCGGGACGACACCAAATACACGAAGGTCTTCAGGGAAGAAAACAGGTTCCCTCTGTCGGCCATGACCCGAACCCTGTTCCACACGGTCTTGGACATGCACCCGATGGAGACCGGTCTGGATCGAATCAAGGAAAAGCGGCCCGCGCGGCCTGCGCGGACCACCCCTGTTCGGAATGAGATCACCGAACCAGATCCGGCGTCCCCGGTGAGGGAAACCGAGCCTGAGCTCGTCCATCCGGAGCTGGAGGAGAAGGAATTCCCTTCCGTTGAACTCCAGGCCCGTAGGTTGGCTGCCGCGCCAGAGTCGTGGTCGTCGCAGGACTTCTCAACGGCGTTTCAGACCGTGCGCGAGGACATTTCGCTCGTCTGGGACACGGACCACCCCAGCCACTCCACCCTCCAAGCGGCCACGGGAGCACTGGAAATGCACCTGCTCCAACTCGGTACCTACCTCAAAGAGCGCGAATCCGTCCTGGCGATGGTGCTTGCAGCTGGTCTGTACAGGGAACTGATCGGAGCTCGTCCCAACGCACTACCTTCCGGAAGGGTGGTCGTGGGTTTGCTCGTGGAAGCCCTCGTTCGTCGAGGACCGGAGGAGAGCCCTAAAGAGGAGGTCGACGCTGAGTGACAATGCTCCGCCTCACTTGGCGAGCGCCGCCACGCTACGAAGCAGCAAGCCCTTGCGCCCGGTTGGGCAGCGCACCGGTGGAGCCGCCAAGGGTATGGGTCGATCACAGAGCTGGTGAAGCCGGTACTCAACCGCGCCACCCGCCTCTGTGCATAGCCACGCCCGCGCCCCGAGGGGGCGCGGGCGGCGGGGGCTGTTACAACCAGCGGGCGAGTTTCTGCCTCGGGGTGTCCGGGCTTACCCACCACAGGCGGGCCTTCCCGTCCCATCGGGCCTTGACCTCGCGCTTGGCCTTGTCCTTCTCGTGGAAGGGGACCTTGAGGTACAGGCGGTCGCCCACCACCTCCCCGATACTGGGGACGTCGGCGGGGGCCGTCTGCTCGCTCTGGGCCTGACGGACGTGTTGCAGGGGTTGGTCCCGGCGGGCTCGCTCCACGATGTGCCTAACCCGATCGCAGGCGTCGGGATCGGTCAGTCGCATCATCAGGTCGGTGGGCCCGTTGCTCGACAACAGGTTCAGGGAGCCGTGCCAGAGCACCGTGCCGTCCAGCACCACGACCTTCTCGTGCATCCGCTCGCGGGGGCGCACCTCGCACCCCTGGTCCCGCAGGCGCTGGATCTGCGTCTGGTGCCGTTCGGCGTTCTTGTCCTGGTTGTCAGCGACCGGGCGGGTGAACACGGTGACGCGAACCCCTTGCGCTATGCGCGGGGTCAGATGCTTGAGCCAGCGTTCGACGGGGCCCTTGTTGAGAAAGGCGCAGTAGATCTCGACGCTCTCGTTGGTCCGGGCCAGGTCCCACTCCAGGGCCCTGGTCACCTCGTCGGCGGGGAAGAAGGCGGGGCGGCGCAGTTCTTCCTCGCTCAGGCCGACGAGGTCACCGGCGCTACGTACAGGGACCAGTTCCTGGGCTGGGATCCGCTGGGCCGACTTTTCTAGGGTGTCGAGCATGATCACGGTTTCGCTGCCCGGACTCAGATGTTCGCGTAGGTGTTCGACGTCGGCGATCACCACGAGGTGGTCCTGGGCGCGGCTCAGTGCCACGTTGAGCAGCCGGGCCGTGGACGAGGACATCCCCGTGCCGCTGTAGAAGAAGCCTGGTGTGTCCCCGGCACCGGCCACGGTGTCCACGATGACCAGGGGCCGTTGACTGCCCTGGAACCGGTGCACGGTGTCGGCCAGCCCCTCGTACTCCTGGCCGAACCGGTACTTCATGCTGTTGCGCAGGTGTTTGACCTGGTCCCGGTAGGGGGAGATGACCGCCATGCGCTGAGCGGGGGTCACGGGATCGTCGTGCTTTCGCCCGGGCAGGACCCCGTCGTGCTGCAGCCCGCGGACCAGCTCGTGGATGACGGCCTCGTGCACCTGGTTGGACTTGTGGCGTCCCGAGCCGCCGACCCGGACACGGCCGCCCGAGGTGTCCACCAGCACCACGGAGTGGTCCACCAACAGCGAGTGCGGCAGCCGGGAACGGTCCTGGCGCCCGGTGGTCAGGGGAGCGTCACGGTAGGCGACCTTGTTGACCACGGCGCAGATGTCGGGGCGCATGCGGTACTGGGTGTCCAGAGCGACCAGGCGGGGGTCGCCCGTCACCCGCCCGGAGGGGTCGACCAGCCCCGCGGCGTGGAAGACGTCCCGGTCCATCCACTGTCGGGAGTGCTCCTGCTCCTCAGGCTGGAGCGCCCTGGACCCGGAGGCCTGGGTGATGGCGGGCAACTGCCGGAAGTCCCCGGCGACGACGACACGCTTGTCGGCCAGCCCGGCCGCGCACCACGCGGAGGGCAGGTCGACCATGCCGGCCTCGTCGATGATCACGGTGTCCACCTCCTCCAGGAGATGGCGGCTCTGCAAGGCCTTGGACAGGGTCGTGCCCATGACCTGGCACCGGGAACGAACCGCCTCCAGCAGCCCGTCGAGTTCCTTCCGAACCTCGGCGAGCTCGGGCTCGGCCTGGCCGATCAGCTTCTCCACCTCATCGGCGGAAGGAAGGCCACGGGTGGCTGCCAGGGCGGAGTCCCGTTCCTGGACGCGTTCGGTGATCGCTGCGTTAACGTCCTCAAGGCGCGCGGTGGCGGCATCGATTCGCCGCTGTTCCTCGCTGAGAGCGCTGCGTAGGCGATCCCGCTCCTCGATCAGACGGGCCAGCCGCTCGGCCTTGCGTTTGGCGAACACCCCTGAGGGCGGTCCGATCGCCTCGACGCTCGCGACCACTTGGTCGAGTTCTCTTTGAGAGCGAGTGGTACGGGTTCGAAATTGGGAGATCTCGTCGGTGATCTCTCCGGCAAGGGAACAGGCACTCCCCAGCTCCACCTCGGCCTGGGCGAGGCGTTCGTGTGCCAGACGCTGGGCTGTGGCGAGCTCGAGGATCTCCTCCAGTTCCCCGACCCGGGCGGACAGGTCCACCCCCAGCCGTCCGGCGATCATCTCCGGGTCGATCACCGAACCGAACCGCTCCCGGAGCGAGTCGACCTCGATGTCCCCGGCCCGCTGCACCAGGCCGCTGTCGAATCCGTCCTCGCCTTCCAGCCGTTCACAGACCCGTTCCAGCGCCTGGTCGACAGCCACCCGCGTGGGCGCCAGAAACAGGATCCGTTCACCGAGACGGTGGGCGCCCTCGACGATCAGGGAGACTACCTCGGTCTTGCCGGTGCCGGGCGGGCCCCAGATGAAGGTGATGTCGCTACCCAGGGCCTGTTCCACAGATTGGCGCTGGCGTTTGTTGAGAGTCATGTCCCGGTACCCGCTGATGTACCGGTTCGGGTTGGCCAGAGCCCCGACTGTGGGGCTACCGTCTCCGAGGACCCAGGCTGCGGTGACCACGTTCACGGGACCGGGACTTTGTCCACAGTCCCGGATGCGGTCGGCGAGGGAGTTCAGCGACCATGTCTCGTCGTCACGGAGTTGGACGTTTCCGGGGCGCTCACCCAGGTCGGCCTCCGTGGTGACGAGGATCTTCCCGTCGGGGTGGGCCGTGGCCGCGGCGTGCTGCCAGGGCTGGCGGGAACGGGAGGGGCGCACCAGAAGCCGGTCGGAGTCAAAGGAGTCCTTCCAACGGGCGCAGGAGAACAGGTACTCGTGGGGGTGGTCGCCATCGCCGACTCGGACGCGTTCGCCGTCTTTGAGGGAGACCTTCTCCTGGGTGTTGGCGTTGTCGGCCAAGTGGGCCTTGATCTCGTGGGCGAGGGCGGTGAGGAACTGGTCGGCTGGTTCGGGGAGTGTACTCGGGGAAGTCACTGAGCCCTTTCGGCATCGTCAGTACTGAGGGAACCGGCGTTCAGGAGTATGCCCCAGCTCGGTGACGTTTCGCAGGGGGTCGTGTGCGGGGAGTCGATGAAGGTCGCTCCCACGCCGCCTGCAACCGGATTGCCTCATTTCGCGTTCAAGGCCGGCTTCGGGCGAACCAGGCCAGGACCGACCGCTTGTAGCCCTCCGGCATCGGCAGGCCGAGCGCTGCGGTCTCGGTGAACAGGTTTGCTTCCTTGTGCTCCCTGGAGACCATGACCTGAGCGTCCGAGCTCACATGACACCCGTAGGTGACGATGAAGACGTGCCGGTCTACCTGCGTGATGTGGTAAATCCACGAGTCGAGGATCTCGCCCACCTGAACGGTCCAACCCGTCTCCTCCTCAACCTCCCGGGCCAGGCACTCCTCAGGGGTTTCTCCCACCTCGATCTTGCCGCCTGGCAGCTCCCACTCATCGCGCTCGTTGCGCAGCAGGAGCACTTTGCCGTCGCGCATGACGACGCCCTTGACCGAGACAGGGAACATGCACGGGACATAGGAGGTGTCGGACACGGGAGGGCTCGCTTTCGAAGGCGTGTGGGGTTGGTACCCGTGAAGTAAACAGCGGGACTGGGCTGTACGGGGTCGTGCCCGGTGAACTCACTGATCACGACTTCGGATTCTTCGGACCAATCGTTATCCCGCCCGGTACAGCAGCGGATCACGCTAGGCTCTGTGGGGTGACTGATACCTCGATTCGCACCAGGTTCGCACCCTCCCCGACCGGCATGTTCCACGTGGGCAACGCCCGGTCCCTGCTGCTGAACTGGGTGGTCGCGCGACAATCCGGCGGTGCCATGGTGCTGCGGATCGAGGACACCGACGCCGCCCGCTCCCGCCCCGAATGGACCGAGGGCATCCTGGCGGCGATGGCCTGGCTGGGAGTGGACTCCACCCAGTACGAGGGCCCCTACTCTCAGACCGACTACGCCGACAAGCACACCGAGGCCGCCCAGCGCCTGTTGAAGGAAGGGCTGGCCTACTACTGCGACTGCAAGCGCGAGCAGGTCCAGGCCCGCCGGGACAACCCCAACCTGGGCTATGACGGGTTCTGTCGCGATCGCGGTCTGGAAGCTGGACCGGGGCGGGCATTGCGCTTCCGGATTCCCGACGGCGGGCCGACCGTGGTCGAGGACAAGATCCGGGGCCGGGTGGAGTTCCCGCACGAGGCGCTGGAGGACTTCGTCATCGCCCGCGGTGACGGTACGGCCCTGTTCGTGTTGGCCAATGTGGTGGACGACGTCGAGATGGGCATCACGCACGTCATTCGGGGCGAGGAGCACCTTTCCAACACCCCGAAACAGCAGCTTCTGTGGGAAGCGCTGGGCCACACCGCACCGGTGTGGGCGCACGCTCCTGTGCTGGTGAACGAGAAGCGCCAGAAGCTGTCCAAGCGGCGTGACAAGGTCGCCATGGAGTCCTACCAGGCCGAGGGTTTCCTGCCCGAGACCATGGTCAACTACCTGATGCTGTTGGGTTGGGCTCCGGGCGAGGACCGGGAGATCATGCCGATCGAGGAGATGATCCCGCTCTTCGATCTGGCCGACGTCAACTCCTCGCCGGCGTTCTTCGACGAGAAGAAGCTGCGGGCCTTCAACGGCGACTACATCCGCGCCCTGGATGTGGAGGAGTTCGTCAAGCGCTGCGCCCCCTACCTGGAGGGTGAGGGGGTGCCGTGGCGGCCGGAGGACTTCGACTCAGGCGTGTTCGCGCAGATCGCTCCGCTGGCGCAGAGCCGGGTTGCGGTGCTCAGCGAGATCGTGCCCAACGTCGACTTCCTGTTCCTGGACTTGCCCGTCTTCGATGAGAAGAGCTGGGCCAAGGCCATGAAGCCCGGTATCGGTGCGGAGATGCTCACCGCAGCGATCGCCACTTACTCGGACGAGTCCTTGGGCTGGGAGGCTGAGCCCTTGAAGGGAGCCCTTGAGCAGGCCGGGGCCGCCCAAGGGCTCAAGCTCGGCAAGGCTCAGGCGCCGGTCCGGGTGGCAGTGACCGGCCGCACGGTCGGGCTTCCGCTCTTCGAATCACTGGAGCTGCTGGGCAGGGAGCGCACGCTGGAGCGGCTGCGCGCGGCGTTGGAGCGGCTCAACGCCTGACGAGCCGCACTCAGGCGCGCGGCTACTAAGTGAGAAGGAAGAACCTCCAGGAGTTGTGAGGCTCGGGGCCCGTTCCGCAACCCGGTAAGCACCCAGCGCACCGGATGTGGAACCGGGCCCTTCGCGCTGCCACGAGACCAGGCTTCTAGCCATCGCACAGCCTCTTCTGCTTGTGCCGGGGGTCCTTCGTAGTCGATCGCCGTATCGGTGAGTGCTCGGCATAGTCGGCTCTGCTGGAGGAGCGGCCTCGGGTAGTGGCGGGTGACCCAGGCGATGAGGTGCGCCGGGGCGCCCGGGTTATAGGCGCTTAGCTCCTGCTGAGACTCCTTCGGGTCGAGAGCTGCCGAGATTTTTCGGTCCAGGGAACGTAGGTGTCCCTCGTCCAGAAAGGCGTCACCGAGCAGCGGAAGAACTGAGCACAGCTGATCCACCAAGGTGGAGAAACCTGTTCTTCCCATGGGCTTCGTTGAGTTGACCAGGTACGGCTGAGCCAGGAAGCACCGCAGAGCCGAAGGTCGAACACCTCGTCTGAGGAGGTCGACGACCCGTGGTGCCGAAGGTCCCGGCTCCAGCAGCTTGGGCAGGAACAGGTGGGCCGGAGGAGTCCGCCCGCCGCTGAGAGCCCAGTACAAGCGGACCTGGATGGGTGTGGCATCCCGCTTGTCCGCTCCCCGGACGACGAGGTTGGTCCGGTTGTCGATGTCGTCCACCACCGTGGCCAGGTGCCACAGGGCACGGCCGTCACCGCGCATGAGGGGCACCATGTTCTGGGCGGGAGCGCGCGGGACGGATGAGTTCATGGACGTGCACGCGGTCAGGGACTCGGGGCAGACCCCTTCTGCCTTCATGGGCCGATCGACAGCGGCCAGGTCCAGGCAGGGGAGTCCCCGCTCCGTCACCAGGAGCCGCAGTGCGTCCAACTTCCGCAGGGCCTCGCCGTAGCGGTCACCACGCTGGCTCTGCCGTAAGGCGTTCTTCTCATCCTGGATCGGTATTTGCGCGACCTGAGTGAGCTCATCGAGAAGGGTCTGCCGGTGTTGGTCTCGACTGCGCCGACTGTCGCTGTCGTCCCAGCGGATGGCCACGTGCGCCCGAAAGCCGAGCTGCCGCGCGGCGCCGTGCGCGAACAGGGCAGTGAGCAGGTGAGTGCGCAGTACCCCGGCGCGGAACGAGGCATGGTTGGGTGAAATGCCGATCCGCGTGCGGATTTCCTTCGAGGCCGCATGGTTGATCGCTGGATGGGTGAACCACGGGTCGCGGGCGGCCACGCCGGTCACCCTTCGCCCAGCAGGCCGCACCACAGGGGCACGGTGGAGACCATCGGGTGCGGATGACCGTGCCCGAACCTGCCGCCTTCCCCGAACTCCTCGCCATGATCGGCACAGACCACGACCAAGGGGCGTCGTGCACCCAGGCGCGAGAACAGGTCGCCCAGACGGGAATCAGCCCACTCCAGAGCCTGCCTCTGCATCTGCAGTAGCGCCTGGACGTCCCGGTCCTCCAAGGCGTCCTCTCTTGAGCCGATCGCTCGGCCGTCATGCAGCAGGTAGAGGCGTCGGAGGAGTTCCCTGCTGCGGTCAGTGAGGGGGCTCCACGGCGTCGTGTAGGGGATGTGCGTGCTGGGGCAGTTGACGAAGAGGAAGAACCGTTCGGCCTCCAGACACAGCTCCGCGAGCTTGCGGGTGTGGGCCAGCGGCAGTTGCTCCTCGCGATCGATGATTCTGGTTTCCGCAGTGGCAGCCGATCGTGCGGGACGGCCGAAGTAGAGGAACTCCGGGAACAGGATCGGCAGACTGTTCGCGGGGTCGGAGGCGTCGAAGAAAGTCACACCGCCCGCCCCGAGCACCCTGTAACCCCTCTCGACGTAGTGAGCCATCAAGGTGGGGTCGCCGAATGGGATAGCGGAGCGCCGATCGGAGGGGCGGGCCGCAGCTGAACGCCAGATCGCGTCCACGCTGCGCCCGCCGAGAGCGAAGGGGCCCGAGACCGGACGGGGCAGGTAGCCGTTGAACAGCGCAGCGTGGGCGGGGAGTGTGTAGGTCCCCGGGCTCTCAGCTCGCAGCAGCGGACCGAGCTTTGCCAGGTTCGGCGTGTGCGCGCTCGCCGCGACGTCGTATCGGCAGGAATCCAGAGTGACGAGGACGACGCTGCGGTCGGCCAGATCGGTGTTCGACATCGGCTCACACCTCCAGTACCAGCGACGGGTCCCGGAAGCGGTCAATCGGGGACAGGGCGAGCAGGCGCTCGGAGAGCAGCGGGAGTTCGGCCAGGGTCTGGGCGGCCAACTCCTCGACAGTGCTGCGGTCGAGGCGGTTGCCTCGCCGTGCGAGCCGGACGCCGACGAACGACGGGTCGTCCAGACGGTCACCGTTGCGCGATACCAGCACGACCTCGTTGGGCAGACCGAGCTTTGCGTGGATGCGGTCCGCCAATTGCGCGGAGGCGAGCGTGTACAGCTTGCCGGTGTGGTGCACCGGGTTCTTTCCGGCCAGGGCCTCGACCCCCGCACCGCCGCTGGCGGAGATCACCCCGTTGGCCTTGTTGCCGCGCCCGACGAGGCCGCAGTCGCCCTTGCCCAGGGACGTACCGAACGGTGCGAGATAGGCGCCGCTGCCGTGGTCCTTGGTGTTGACGCTCAGCCGCGTGAGCCATGGATGCTGTCGCACGACCGGCTGTTCGTTGATGAAGCAGTCGAGGCGCTCGTGTGCCTCGGAGATCAGGGCCGTGTACTCACAGTGCGAGCCGACCGCCTGCGGATACACCGGCAGGCAGACCGTCGCCTCCAGGACGTCCGCCGCCCTGGTCAACATCACCTTGACGTCGGAACCCAGGCCGCTGATCGCATTCCTGAAGGAAGGACTGTTGACGTGGTTCTCCACATCGATCGCCACGACGTCCAGAGGATCAGCCGGTGCGTAGGCGCTACAGAAGGCCGTGTCGTTGGCCAGAGCACCCACCGAGGCGATCCGGCACTCGACATCAGCCGAGGGGCGGTAGAAGGAGACGGGATGGTCTGCTCCGACACCCGCGGTGTTCTCCACGAAGCTGCGTACGGAGCCGATGATCTGGTCGCAACCGGTCGCTTCCACCAGCACGCCTTCGACCGTTGCTCTGAAGAGGTCCTCGATGGGGAGGGCCTCGGTGCCCACCGCTCGCGTCACCTTGCCGAACAGGTAGGCGCTGATGGGCTTGCGGATCGTGTAGCCGCCGAAGCCGATCTCCGCCTCAGCGCCGATCAGTGCGACCTTGTCGACCCAGTGGTTCGGGACCGCGCCGAAGCGGTCGAGTCCGTGAAGCGAGTAGCGGCGGGAGAACTCCTCTGCGATGAGGTCGGCAAGGGAGTCCGGGTGCCCGATGCCCTTGCGTTCGACCACGTTGAAGCCGCGATCCGTGACGTCATTTTCATTTTTGTGGAGGGTGATGAACATGCATACTCCTGTTTTATAGGTGCAAGTTCCAGGGGGTGAGACGCCCATGCTCTTCGCGAATGCCTGAGAGGGCTTGTCTTGATCCTGTGCGCTGCTGGACCGCAGCGATAAGCCCTTCCCGGGACCTCCGCGTTCGCGTGAACCGATGACACATCCCAGCCTTGTGCCGACACGCTCACCCGCCAACGACCCTCTGCTGTACTTCCGTTGCACTTATGTCGTCTGTCCGGGCGATGCGTGCTTCCATGGTTTCCGGAAAGGGGGCACACGTGAGAGTTGTGCACCGCTGGACCGGTTTAGAGGCGCGGTCCCTGCGCTTGGCGACGAGGATGAGCGTTCGCGCGTTCGCGGAACATCTCGGGGTCGGTGCCCGTACCGTCTCCAAATGGGAGAAACTCCTGACGGGGACGGTTCCCCGGCCTGACACCCAGGCCATCTTGGATACCGTTCTCGCACGGGCGGACAATGCGGTCCGTCTGCGTTTCGAGGCCAACCTGTCCCAGACCGAGCAGCCGCCATGGGATGCGGGCCGGTATCGGCAGACGGCCGGAACACGGAATGATCAATACGAATCGTGGGTGGATGATCTGGACCGAGTCGTCATAGCCCTCTCCCGGCAGGACTTCACGTTCGCCGAGGCCCTTCTGGGACGCTGGTCCTCCCGTTTCCGACTCGGGGAGTTAGACGACAGGGGTCTGTACCTGTTGGCCCGCTCCACAGCTCTCCTCGGGGACCTCCGACGGGACCAGGGTGCGCTGGTTGGGCCGCTCTCAGCCCAGCGCTCCTACTCTGAAGCACGAGCTCTCTTCAACCGACTCGGCATCCCACGTCGTGTCGGCCGTCTCGACCTGTCTCTCACAGTCGTCACAGAGATGTCCGGCGAACTGGATACGGCCGCCCGCCGATACGAGACCCTCGCCGAAGATGAGAGGCTCAACCACCGTGATCGGGCCCGTGCCCGTCTATGGGTGGGCACCGCACTGAGCAAACTCGGCGAGTACGGCCACGCCACGTATGTCATCCAGTCCGCGATCCGGGAGTTCGAGGACCTGGCCGAGCCGGGAGACTGGTCGGGAGCACATCAGAAACTTGCTTTGGCACATCGTGGCCGAGGTGAGTTCGATCGGGCCTTGAGGTATATCGACATCTCACGAGACAGCGGTGCCACGAACACACCAATGGCCCGGGTTCGCCTGGACACTGCTCAAGGCCACATATTGCTGTCTGACCCCGCAACTCGGGACGATGGCGTACGGCTCCTCGACCGAGCCGCCGAAACCGCCTCCCGGCGCGGTCTCGACCACCAGCTTCGCAGTATCGAAGGCATCAGGTCCGAGCAGGAAACCTGGTCCAACAACCAGAGGAGGAATACATGGCGGACGACACACGTACCATCACCCAGGAGCAGTGGCGGCACGCGGAACTGATTTGGGAGTACCACCGCATGCACCATCAGGTGCGGCCGTGTGACGTGGCGATCGCTCTGGGCTGCAACGATATCGGCGTGGCGGTGCACGCCGCTGAGCTGTACCACGCCGGCCTCTTTCCGGTGCTGGTGTTCACCGGTGGGAACAGTCCCTCGACCGCTGAGGTATTTCCGGCAGGGGAGGCGGTGCACTTCCGTGAGCGGGCCTTGGAACTCGGTGTTCCCGACTCCGTGGTCCTGGTGGAGCCGGAGGCGTCGAACACCGGCCAGAACATCACCTTTTCCCGTCGGGCCCTGGAAGTGAACGGCATCGCCCCCGCCACCGTGCTCCTGATCTGCATGCCCTACATGGAACGGCGCGCCTTCGCCACCGCCCGGAAGCTGTGGCCCGAGGTCGAGGTGGCGTGCGCCTCCGCACCGCTGAGCCTGGGCGACTACGTCAAGGAGATCGGGGACGCGGCGATCGTCATCGACATGATGGTCGGTGACCTGCAGCGGGTGATGGAGTACCCCAAGCTCGGCTTTGCCATCGAGCAGAAAGTCCCCCGAGAGGTGCGCCATGCCTACGAATCCCTCGTGGAGTCAGGGTTCGACAGCCGCCTGATCCCGAGCTGACCTCGTACGGTGGTGTTGGGAACGGTCCGCTGGCCGGGCACGGGTTCAATGAGGTCACCTCGCTCGAGGGGGCCGCGCCCGCGGTGGGGGAGCACGCTCAAACTGGAGAACGGTGAGGTCGTCGTGTGATGGTTCCAGCGAACTTCTTGCACGTCAGAGCCGTATCCCCTCCTGTCGGGTAGGACTTCGTGCCCTGCATCCAGGGAATCGGGGGCAGGCGACGCCACCGAGCAGGCGGACAGACAGATTGCGCGGCCGCCGTGATTGCTTGGTGGCTGCAGACCGCGACCCCCATGGAGACAGCGCATGTGTTGGACCGTTCACTCGGAGAAGCCCCTTTACACCGACGAGTGGCTCGACATCCGCCTTGCGGACGTGGAGATCACGGGAGGCAGACATCTGTCTCACCGGGTCATCCGCTCGGCTCCTGGTGCCGGAGCCGCGGTGCTCGATGGCGAGGGGAACGTCCTGCTCATGTGGCGCCATCGCTTCATTACCGACACCTGGGGCTATGAGATCCCCATCGGCGGCATCAAGGAAGGCGAGCCGCCCAAGGACGCCGCCGCACGCGAAGTCGAGGAGGAGACCGGATGGCGGCCAGGACCCTTGCGTCCGCTGCTGTACACCCAGCCCTCGAGCGGCATCTCGGACAGCGAGCACCACATCTTCGTGGCTGACAGCGCTGAGTACATCGGTGAACCTGAGGAGGACTGGGAAGCCGAACGCCTGGACTGGGTACCGGTCGAGCGGATCCCGGACCTGGTGCGTAAACGCGAACTCGTCAGCGGCACCTCCATGAACGCGCTCCTGTACCTCTACGCAACCGGAGTCGGCGACCGGTGACCGGGGCGAGGAACCGGTGCTTCAAAGAGAGGCTGGTCCACTCCTGGGCAGGACGCTGACGAAAACGTTCCACTCCGTGTGGCTGAAGGACAGGCGGCCCAGCTCTCTGTTCTGGGTGTCGCGCACATCGGCTCCGTCCTGGTGCTCCCGGGCCACGACGCACTCGTTGGTTCCACCGCTGCAGGACGACTCGTGCCAGTCAGCCATCGTTGATCCTCTTCATCTCGTCACGGATGGCCCTCAGGGTCTCATCCGGTCTTCGGTTCTTCCGATCCAGAGTCGACCAGGTCCAGCAGTTCGCGGGAATCGGAATTCTCGTGGATCAGGTGCCCAACGCGCGCGCCAACAGGGTGCGGCGGCTGTGCACGCCGGTCTTCGCGAACACCGACTTCAGATGATCCTGCACGGTGTACTCGGACAGGAACATCTGGCCCGCGACCTCGTGGGTGTCGGCTCCGGTCACCAGGTGGCCCAGTAGCTCGGCCTCACGGGTGCTGAGGCCGAAGGCTCGGGAGAACACCCCCACACGCTCTCCGGGCGAGGCTTCCTCGATCGTGACCGCGATGTCGCACATCGCGGGAGGCCGGGCGCTCCCGATCCGGGCCGCGCGCAGGGTCAGCCAGAGCCCGTCCGACAGGTGCACCCGGACGGAGGGCGGATGGGAGTCGATGCCGCTCTCGAAGGCCATGAGCTGCGCGGCCACGTTGTAGGCGGTAGCCGGAATCGGCACGCGTCCCTGGTCCGGTGGGACGAGCACCCGCAGGTAATCATGCGCCTCGGGGGTCTGACCGAGCACGTGCAGTTCATCGGAGAGCAGGAGCACCACGGGGCCCTGGCGACGAGGGCGCGGATCACGGGCCTTGAAAGTGTCCGCCTGGCAGCGGCGCAGCGCACCCGTCACAGCATCGGCGATGTGTGCCAGATAGGCGGCTTCGGCTGGGTTGAACCGGGCTGTGGCGCCTGAGCGCCACAGGTCCAAGAAGCCCCAGCACCCCGACCGGTCCCGGAACACCATCGAGGCCACGTCGCCGATCCGGTACTCCCTGAGCAGGTCCCGCCACAGGAGACTGCGCGAGGGATCGCCTCCGGTCGCCTCCTGGAGCAACGCGACGGGCGCCGACGCCTGCAGAGTCGTCCACCGATTGAGTGTTGTGAGGTACTTCAGGCGGATCAGGCGGGGCAGCTCGCGCAGGCAGGGGACATCCGCGAGCGGAAGGGAGCCGACCGATGTCTCCGGGTCGGTCAGCAGGAAGGCGTGGGCATCGAAGCCGACCACGCAGCGGATCTCCTCCAGCAGTCGCAGCCGCAGTTCCCGCGCATCGCCCGCAGACTCACAGAGGCGCTGGATCCGCCCCCGTGACCGGACCCAGGCCGCGGTTTCGACCATGCTCCGAGGCTACTCCGCGACGACCCCGCCAGCCCTGGGCCGTGGTGTCCCGCCGATCCGCCGTGCGACCCCAGACTCCTGGGATAGGAAACAGTCGCCGGCGGCCCCAGGATCGAGGTGACACACGATCCGGATGAGGAGGAGCCATGCCGACTCTGCACATCGAACACGCCATCACGGACTTCGTTCTCTGGAAGACGGCCTTCGACCGCTTCGCCGAGTTCCGGGAGCGGTCAGGGGTCCTCCGGCACCGGGTTCAGCGTCCGGTCGACGACCCGGAGTACATCGTGATCGACCTGGACTTCTCCACCGCCGAAGAGGCGGAGGTCTTCCTGGGGTTCCTGCGGACCAGGGTCTGGTCCTCGAACGAGAACGCCCCGGCCCTCGTCGGGACCCCGGAGACCAGAATCCTCGACTCCGTCGAGAGCACCTGAGCGCGACAGTGCCCCCTCGGGGGCGGCCTACTCATGAGCGCCCCCTGGTGCACCCGGAACGCGAGAACGGCCCCTGGCGTGCGAAGGATCTTCGCAGGCCAGGGGCCGTTCTACTGGTGGAGCGGATGACGGGGATCGAACCGCCCAATGTCAGCGGCGAGTCCTGCCCCGACACGGGAACCAGCAGGCAGTGACGCTGCCCGTCGGCCGGTTGCGGTCGGCTGCCCTACGTTGCACGGGCTCCGGTGCACCGACTCGACTGCGGCCTCGGGGCGTCAGTTGCCTGCCTGGTCGCAGACGGACTGCCGGGTTCCGGAGCTGAGTAGCGTGCGAGCACGCAGGGTCGGAGGGTCGTGCTGGTCGGGTCCGGCCCCGGTTGCGGTTACTCGGACGGGACGAGGTCGTCGCGCACCACCGACAGTGCGACCTCGCGCCCCGCGTCGTGTTCCGCCAACCGTGCGACCAGGGATTGACGTACGTGGTGGTAGGTGTCAGAACCCAGAGGCAGCCTCAGTGGCACCTCACCGCTGTCGATGAGGTCGATCATCGCACCGGAGATCTTCTCGGGGGAGTTGACCAGGACGAACGAACCATCGGCGAGGGAACGCCGGACGTCCCCGGCGGGCCCGGCGTCGTACTCCGGCATGACGGGGCCGGACGCCAGCGCGCCGCCGAACCCGGTGTGAGTCGCCCCGGGTTGGACGATGGTCAGGCCGATACCGAAGGGCGCGATCTCCTGGGCGACGGTCTCGCAGAACCCCTCGATGCCCCACTTGGAGGCGTGGTAGTACGAGAAATTGGGGTAGGTCGTCTGTCCCCCCGCTGTGGATACCTGGAGGATCCGGCCGTGCCCCTGCGCTCGCAGATGCGGCAGGACCGCGCGCACCACGTGGATCGAACCGAGCAGGTTGGTGTCCACCACCGCGCGGATCTGCTCGTCGGTCGCTTCTTCCACGGCTGAGAAGACACCGAACCCGGCGTTGTTGACGACCACGTCGATACTGCCCAGGTCCGTGAAGGCACGGTCGACGACCTTCCGGACCTCTCCGGTGTCGGTCACGTCCATCCGCGCCACCCAGAGCCGGTCGCCGTGCTCGGCGCGCAGTCCGTCGAGCGCCTCCGGGGTGCGGAGTGTCGCCGCCACCCGGTCTCCCCGGTCGAGGAGCTGTTCGGTGAGCAGGCGACCGAAACCTGAGGACGTACCTGTGATGAACCATGTTCTGGTCATGGGGCTGCCTTCCGTCGTTGGCTGTGGCCGACAGTAGGAGTTCGAGTCGACTCGAGGTCAAGACTCCGCTTCGTATACTCAGGCCATGAGCGCCACATCTGAGAAGTCGATGGCCATCGGTGAGGTGAGCGAACAGACCGGACTGTCCGCTCACACGTTGCGCTTCTACGAACAGCAGGGCCTCCTGGTCGAGTCGGTCCGGCGGGACTCGGCGGGACGGCGGACCTTCAGCGAACAGGAGGTCGGTTGGCTGCGAGTGTGCGCTCGGTTGCGTGACTCGGACATGCCCCTGCCCGACATCCGCCGGTACGCGGAACTGGTTCGGCAGGGCGAGGAAACCGTGGCCGAGCGGTTTGAACTCTTGCGTGGACACCAGGCGCGTGTACGGCAGCGGATGGCCGAACTCCAGCAGTCGCTCGACGTCATCGATTTCAAGGTCGGGCTGTACGAGGACCACCTCGACGCAGGGTCCGCCGACACGCTCTGGCGTGACGGCCCCGAATGCGCTCCGAACACCTACTGAGCCTGCGACAAGGGTCGGATCGCGTGGATGCGTCCAGGAACGAAGCGCGTGATTGTGCCTGATCAGGCCGTTGGGCAGCCCCACTGCGCAGTGGCCGAGGCAGGGCAGCGATCGCCACCACTCCTGCAGGGCGGCCATGGCCGAATTGTTGGGCGGTCAGGGTAGAGGGTTCGGCCCGGCAGGCAGCGCCTGCTCACGAGATCGGCCCCGTGCACCCGGACGCATTTCCATATCAGGGGTGGTACGGGCACCGGGCGCGTCAACCGGTGGCCCGTGTATCCGCCGGTGCACCCCCAACGCGAAGACGGCCTTTGGCGTGTGAAGGATCTTCACAGCCCAGGGGCCGTCATTCGTGTGGAGCGGATGGCGGGAATCGGACCCGTGCTTCCTGCTCGGTGGCTTTCTTCGTGGCCGGACCCGTGGCCGGGGACGCTCGACGATAGATGACGAAACGTTCACCGCCCCTCACGGTTCCAGCCGGTCAGCCGGTTCAGCCGGCCTCGGTGAGTGGGGGAGTGCTCCGCCGCAGCACCACGTGCCCGTGCCGCCGCACCACCCGGGGGCCCTCCTCCGAAGGGCTCGAGGCCAGGTCCAGGGCGATGCGACCGACCTCGCCCCAGGGGAGACGGACCGTGGTCAGCGCGGGTTCCACGTCGCGCAGGGCCGGCACGTCGTCGATCCCGGCCACCGCCAGGTCCTGCGGCAGGCTCAGCCCGCCCTCCCGGAACCTCGCCATCGCCCCCACCGCCACGGTGTCGCTGATCGCCAGGACCGCTTGGGCGGGGCTGTGCCGGCGCAGGAACTCACCGGCGGCTGCGTAACCGCCGTCCCGGTCGAACACGCAGTGCAGCACCCGGTCCTCGCCGAGTTCGAGCCCCCGCCGTTCGAGCGCCGCGCGGAAGCCCAGGACCCGGTCGTGGGCGGTGCTCGCCTCGGGCGGGCCGGCCAGCACGGCGAACTCGCGGTACCCCAGGTCGGCCAGGGCGTCGACGAGGTCGGAACCGGCCCGCTGGTTGTCCAGCGCCACCGTGTCGAAGGGCAGCCCCTCCTCGCTGATGGCCACCACCCGGCCGCCCTCGGCCTCGTAGGCGCGCAACTCCTCCACCAGGCGTTCCTCCCAGACGGTCGCGGTGACCGAACGGCCGCCGGCCAGGATGATCGCCCGGGGCCGTTGGGCGCGCAGCGAGGACACCACCCGGACGGCCTGCTGGACGCTGTTGTTGCTGGAGACCATGGTGACCATCCGGTCGGCGGCCTCGGCGGCGCGCAGCACCCCGGAGGCGATCGGGGAGAAGTAGTCGTCGTGGATGCCGTTGACCAGCATCGCGATCTGGTCGCTGCGCCCCCCGGCCATCGCCTGGGCGGCCGGGTTGACGACGTAGCCGAGGCGTTCGGCGGCGGCCAGTACCCGGCTGCGGTACTCGGGCCGGACGTTGCGGACACTGCCGTTGACGGCCCGTGAGGCCGTCGCGTGGGACACGCCCGCCTCGCGTGCGACGTCCGCCAGGGTGACGTGGCGCGAACCGCCCGCGGCCTTCACCGTTGTGTACCCACTTCCCGTGTAGGGCGGTCGGCGGGGCCTGGGCGGCCCTGCCGGCCGTGCTCAGCCGACGTCGAAACCCTGCTGTTCGCCGTAGGAGCGCAGTTCCTCGCCCCATTCTTCCAGCCCCTCGTGGACGTCCCCGGGGGCGTCGATACGGGGACCCACGCTGTCACCGAACACGGAGTTGGCGTAGACCTGGTAGGGCATGTAGTGCCAGTCGTCGGCGACCAGGCCGGAGGCTTCGGCGAGCACCCGGTTGGCCTGCTGGCCGTCGAAGTAGTCGATCTCCTGGTCCAGGTAGGCGGGGTCCTCCAGGGTGGCGGTCTGGGCGGGGAAGTTGCCGCCGGCCACCTGGGCCTCCAGCGAGGCTTCGTGCGTGGAGAACCACTCCAGGAAGCCCATGGCCAGCGCGGTGTTTTCGCCGCCCCTGACCACGGAGAACCCGGAGCCGCCGTTCTCGGCGTTCTCGGGCGCGTCCGCGTCCCAGACGGGTGCGGGGGCGACCCGGAAGTCGCCCTCGTTGTCGGTGAGGGTGCCGGAGATGTTGCCCAGGGCCCAGGCCCCGGTCACCCAGCTGGCCAGGGAGCCGTCGCCGAGCGCGCGCCACCACTCGTCGGTCCAGCCCGGCTGGGCCGAGACCAGGTCGTCGGCGAGCAGGTCGCTCCAGTAACCGCTGACGCGCTGGGTCGACTCGTCGGAGAAGTCGACGCCCACCGACTCCCCGTCGACCTGGTAGGGGCGTCCGCCGCCCTGCCAGATCAGGCTGTTGAGGCCGCCCGCGTCACCGGGGTCCATGGAGGTGATGTGCGCGCCGCTGTCCTCCTTGATCAGCTCGGCGGCCTCGGCGAACTCCTCCCAGGTGGCGGGCGGCTCGGCTCCTGCCGACTCGAACACCTCCTGGTTGTAGATCAGGATCAGCGGGCCGGTGTTGTTGGGCAGGCCGTAGGTGGCGCCGTTGTAGCTCATCTGCTCCCAGGAGGAGGCGGTGAACTGGTCTTCCAGGGTGTCCAGGCCCCAGTCGTTCACGCTCTCCAGCTGTTCGGACAGGGCCAGCTGGGGCAGCGCGAAGTACTCGATCATCGCCAGGTCGGGGATGTTCTCCCCCGCGCTGACGGCGTTCTGCAGCGCCGTGTACTGCTCGGCGGACTGGCCGGAGTTGACGAGTTCGACGTCGATGTTGGGGTGTTCGGCCTCGAAGGCCTCGATCGCCCCGTCGAACTTGGTGCTCCAGGTCCACAGGGTGAGCTCGCCGCCCTCGGCCATGGCGGCCTCGATCTCGGCGGAGCGGTCGACGGAGTCGGCCGGAGCGTCGGCGGCGCCGTCGCCGCCGCAGCCCGCGAGGAGCAGGCAGCAGCCCGCCGCCGCGGCGGTCAGTGTCGTTCGGGGGGATCTCATGGTGGACACCTCGTGGTTGTCGTGGGGACTCACTGCTTGACGCTTCCGGCGGCCAGACCCGACTGCCAGAACCTCTGGAGGAAGAGGAAGGAGATGATCAGCGGCACGATCGCCAGGAGGGAGCCGGTCAGGACCACGTTGTAGACCGGTTCGAGGTTGGCGCCCGTGGTGACCTGGTTGTTGAGCTGGTTCAGTCCGACGGTGAGCGGGTACAGCGTCGGGTCGCTGAGCATGATCAGCGGCAGGAAGTAGTTGTTCCAGGTGCTGACCAGGTTGAAGAGCAGGACCGTGGCGAACCCGGGTGCCAGGAGCCGGAACGCCACCTTCCAGAACGTGGTCCAGGCGCCCGCGCCGTCGATCTTGGCGGCTTCCAGGAGCGAGTCGGGGATGGCGTCGGCGGCGAAGACGGTCATGAGGTAGAGCCCGAACGGGCTCACCAGGGCGGGGATGATGATCGCCGAGCGGGTATCGGTGATGCCGAGTTCGGCGAACAGCAGGAAGGTGGGCACGGCCAGCGCCGTGGCGGGGATGGTGATGGCGCCGAAGACCACCGCGCGGGCCAGGCGTTTGCCGGGGAAGTCGAACCTGGCCAGGGCGTAGCCGCCGAAGGTGCAGATCAGGGTGGCGCCCACGGCGCCCACCACCGAGTACAGGGCGGTGTTGAACAGCCAGGTGAGGTAGATGCCGTCCTGGTAGGTGACGGTGGTGACGATGTTGTCCCACAGGGCGAACTCCCCGGCGAACCACAGCCCGTTGGAGCGGAACAGGTCGCCGTTGGTCTTGGTGGAGTTGACCGTGAGCCAGTACAGCGGCAGCAGGGTGTAGAGCACCATCAGCGCCATGAGCAGCTGCAGGGTCACCTGCGTGCGGCGGCGGCGTCGGCGGCCGGGGGAGGGGTGTGCGCGTCGGCGGGGCGGGCTCGGGGGTGCGGGGGCGGCCTGTGTCTCGAGGGGGTCGGTGGTCACGCTCATCGTCTCGCTCCCCGTCCGGTCATCCACTGGGCCAGGTAGGCGACGACGACGGTGACGGCGCCGAGCAGGACGGCCACGGCCGCGGAGTAGGTCACCTGGTTGGCGTTGAAGGCCAGCTGGTAGGCGTACATGTTCGGGGTGTAGTAGGTGCTGATCGAGGCGGGGGCCAGGGAGCGCAGCACGTTGGGTTCGTTGAACAGCTGGAAGCTGCCGATGATGGAGAACAGGGTCGCCACCCACAGCGCCGGTTTGAGCGCGGGGACCTTGATGCTCCAGGCGATGCGCGCCTCGCCCGCGCCGTCGATGGCGGCGGCCTCGTAGAGCTCCTCGGGGATGGAGCGCAGGGCCGCGTACAGGATCAGCATGTTGTAGCCGAGGAACTGCCAGGTCACCACGTTGCCGATGGCGAGCAGGACCCAGTCGGGGGCCAGCGGGCTGGCCAGGGCGGCGCCGGTGGCCTCGTTGAACTGCCCCACCAGGCCGAACTGGTCTCCGTAGATGAAGCCCCACATGAGCGCGGCCACGACCGAGGGCACGGCGTAGGGGACGAAGATGCTGAGCCGCATGAACTTCATGGCGCGGACCCGTCCTGAGTCCAGCGCCAGGGCGGCCAGCAGGGCCAGTCCGATCATGATCGGGACCTGGACCGCGAGGAAGAGCGCCACCCGGGAGAGGCCTTCCAGGAATCGGGGGTCGGTGAGGGCGTCGAGGTAGTTGCCCAGGCCGACGAAGGAGCGGCCGCCGATGAGCTGGTCCCGGAACAGGCTCAGTCCGGAGGCGTACAGCAGAGGCGCGACGACACCGACGGCGAACACCAGCAGGAAGGGGGCGAAGAAGGCCAGCCCGGTCCAGTCGCGTCGTCGTCTGCGGGGCCTTCCTCGCGCGGTGTCCAACGGGACCGCACTCATCGGTGTCCCCTTTCGCACGGAGGGTTGGATGGGTACTCTCAAGCAGGTTGGAATACGCTTTCCAAAGTAGGTGTGAGCCACGCCACGGTCAAGACGGGTTCGGGAACTTCTCTGGAATCCGCGTTCCCGGCCGTGGCGGGACCGGAGTGAGTGGAGGCGAAGTCATGGTTGAACGTGCCGACGGGAACGGGGCGGGGCCCCCGGGGCACAGGCCCCAGACCCTGCTCGCGATGGGGGAGGGCGTCTTCCGGCTCCAGTTCACACCCCCGGTCATGGAACGGCTGAGACAGGCGGCCCACCTCGAAGAACCCCTTTTGATCAGCGATTTCGACACTCCGGAGGCGCGCGCCCGGCTGGCCGGCTGCGAGGTGCTGCTCACCTCCTGGGGGTGTCCGCCGATCACCCGGGAGGTCCTGGACGCGGCGCCGGAGCTGCGCGCGATCATTCATGCCGCGGGGAGTGTGCGCGCCCAGGTCCCGCCCGAGGCGTTCGACCGGGGGCTGCTCGTGACCACGGCGGCGGCCGTCAACGCGGTCCCGGTGGCCGAGTACACCCTCGCCATGATCCTCGCCTGCGGAAAGCGCGTTCCGTTCCTGGCCCGCGACGCCAGGACCCACCGGTCGGACTGGTCGTACCTGGACGGGTACCGGCCGCTCACCAACCGCGGCCGCACGGTCTGCGTCCTGGGCTGGTCCAGGGTCGGCCGACTGCTCGGCCGTATGCTCGCCCCCTTCGAGATCGACCTGCTGGTGGTCGACCCGCACGCCGACCCCGCCGACGTCGCCGCCGCGGGCGGGCGCCTGACCAGCCGGGAGGAGGCCTTCCCCCGCTGTGACGTGCTCTCCCTGCACGCCCCCCTGCTGCCCGCGACACGGGGCATGATCGACGCCGCGGCCCTGGCCCTGCTGCCGGACGGCGCCACCCTGATCAACACCGCGCGCGGCGCCCTGGTCGACACCCCCGCCCTGGAACGGGAGTGCCGCACCGGCCGCCTCTACGCGGTCCTGGACGTCACCGAGCCCGAACCCCTGCCCGACTCCTCCGTCCTGTACTCCCTCGACAACGTGGTCATCACCCCCCACGTGGCCGGGTCCCTCGACTCGGAGACCGAAAGGATGTCCATGGCCGCCCTCGACGAACTCGACCGCTACCGCACCGGCCGCCCGCCCCTGGACCCGATCACCGGCGCGACCTTCGGAGTCACCGCTTGAGCACCCAGATCCCCGGGCTTTCCCACATCCCCGGGCTTCCCCCCGAGAACCGCGACCTGTCCCCGCACACCGGCTGGACCCGCGAGCACTGGACGGCCGTGGCCGCCCACCTGCTGCTGTCGGTGCGCCCCCACACCTCACCCGGGCACGCCCGCGTCGAACTCCCCGGCCCCAACAGCTCCTACGGCCCCGACAGCGACGCCCTGGAGGGGTTCGCCCGCACCTTCGTGCTCGCCGCGATCCTCGTCGCGGGCGAGCGCGGGCACGACCCGCACGGCTTTCTGGACCGCTACCGCGCCGGCCTGGTCGCGGGCACCGACCCGCACGGGCCCGAGTACTGGCCCCGCCCCGACCGGGTCGCCCAGGCCAAGGTCGAGGCCGCCTCGATCGCCTTCGGCCTGATGCTCACCCGGCCCTGGCTGTGGGACCGGATGGCCCCCGCCGAACAGGCGCGGGTGGTCGACTGGCTGGCCACGGTGGTCGGCGAGAGCTACCCGCCGATCAACTGGGTCTGGTTCCAGATCGTGGTGGAGGAGTTCCTGCGCTCGGCCGGCGGTCCCTGGGCGCCCGCCGACCTCGCCTCGGGGCTGGCCGTGCACGCCTCCCTGCGGCGCGAGAACGGCTGGCTCTCCGACGGCCGGGAACGCTCCTACGACCACTACTGCGGCTGGGCCCTGCACTTCTACCCGCTCGCGTGGGCCCACTTCGCCCAGGAGGGGCCAGAACCGGCGCTGCTCGACCGCTGGCGCTCGGACCTGCGCCGCTACCTGCACGACCACGTCCACCTCATCGGGGCCGACGGCGCACCCCTGTTCCAGGGGCGCAGCCTCACCTACCGGATGGCCTCGGCCGCGCCGCTCTGGATGGGGGCCTGGTCCGGAGCCGGCGACCTCGACCCCGGCCTGACCCGCCGGGCCGCGTCGGGAATCCTGCGCCACTTCACCGACCGCGGAGCCCCCGACGCGGACGGGCTGCTCACCCTGGGCTGGCACGCCGCCTGGCCGGGGATGCGGCAGTCCTACTCGGGCGCCGGCTCGCCCTACTGGGCGGCCAAGGGGTTCTTCGGGCTGCTGCTGCCCGCCGACCACCCCGTGTGGACCAGCCCCGAACGGCCGCTGCCGGTGGAGGAGAGCGACTTCCGCCGCACCGTGGTCTCGCCCGGCTGGACCGTCTCCGGCACCGTCGACGACGGGGTGGTACGTGTGTTCAACCACGGCACCGACCACGGCACCGAGGGTGAGGCGGCCACCGACTCACCGCTGTACGCGCGGCTGGGGTACTCCACCGCCACCGCCCCGCCGCTGGTCGGGGAGACGCTCGACTCCCCGCTGGACAACAGCGTCGTCGTCCTCGACGAGAGGGGCCGGGCCACCCACCGCACCGGGTTCACCGCCCTGGGCGTGACCGACGACGGGGTCGCCGCCGTGGGGCGCTCGCGCTGGCGGGCCCACTGGGTGGAACCCCAGGACCAGGGCGGGCACGACCACGGCTCCGGCCGACCGGGCGCGGTTCGCCCGGGACCACTCATCGAGGCGTGGTCGGTGGTGCGCGGCGCCGACGAGGTGCGCGTGGTGCGGGTCGGCCACCAGGACGACCCTTCGGCGGACGGCCCGGGCGTCGAACTGAGGGTGGGCGGCTGGCCGGTGCCCGAGGGGGAAGGTATGACTTCCACCGTCAGGGTCCTGGCCGGTGGCGAGGGAGGGGTCGAGACCGGGAGCGAGAGGCTGGAGGACGTCACCCCGCTCTCACCCGCCACGGTCGTTCCCTGGGCACGCGCACGGGTCGCTGCGGGGAACGTCCTCGTGTGTCTGGTCCGGTTCACCGGGAGGACGGAGGAAGGGGCGAGTCAGAGGGAGTTCCCGTACGCGCGGATCACCGGGTCGGAGGTACTCCTCACCTGGCCGGACGGGGCCGTCAGCGAGATCGCCCTCTGAAGTCGGTGCCCGCGGGACCGGCCGGGGACAGCCCGGCACGGGCCCGCGCGGCCGCTTCCGTCCACCTTTGCCATCGACCCCTTCGGGGCCGGGATCCACCGGACCGGGAGTCGCGAACCGATGGGCTTCGATCCGTGCGCCTGGGTGCGCTCCCGGTCCGGCGGGCGGGTGAGGCGGCCCCACCGCCTGATGCTGCGTGAGGGCTACGGCTGCACTGGTCGAACCCGACTGCGGGTCGACGGCTTCAACCGCGGCCCCGTCGGCGACGGATCAGATCCCGCGATCCGCCGCTCCCTGTCAGTGCTGCAGCGTCAGCACACCGGGTCGGTAGGGCAGGAGGCCGTAGTCGGTGCCGTCGGAGCCGGGGTCGCGTCCCTGGTAGAGGAACTGTATGTCACAGGCGTCGACGGTCATGGTTTGGTCGGGGTCGGTGCGGATCAGCTCGCCGTGGCTGATGTCCCGGGTCCAGTCGGCGCCGCTGTTGGCCTGGCCGGCGAAGGGGTTGCCCTCGGTGGTGGCCTGCGGCGTCCACGTGCCATCCAGACTGGTGGCCGTGAACGAGCGGAAGTAGCGGCCGTTGGCCCCCATGGCCTCGACGATCATGAGGTACTGGTCCTGGCCCTCGATCCTGTAGACCTGGACCGCTTCGAACAGGTTGCTCCTGGTGTCGCGCATGATGACCGTGGAGGACGAACCGAAATTGCCCGGGAAGTCGTCGTTGGGCATGCTGGACCGGTAGATCTCGCCGTTGTTCCCGGCGAAGAACAGGTACATGTGCGTGTCGTCGCCGATGAGCGCCTGATCGATGGGGCCCGTGTCGGAGTCGCCGATGCTTCCGTCGAAGAGCGTCTGCGCCGACGACCAGCTGTTCACGTCAGCGGGATCGGTCGACGTCCGGTAGGAGAAGGCGGGCCCGGCCCACTGGTAGGCGAGCACCCAGACGTCCCCGGGGGCGAAGTAGAAGAGCGACGGTGCCACGGCGTTGAAGGGCATCGGGTTCTGGTTGGCCGACGCCATGTCGGACCAGTCGTCGAAGAGGTCGAAGTTCATCGATCCCCATGACGTTCCGGTGTCGTGGGTCGTCGCGTAGACGAGGTGCTGGCCGTTGTAGGGGGCGTGGGTGAAGTCCTTGAGCGAGACCCACCCCGGATCCGGCTGAGCCAACGGGCCGGTCGACGTCCAGGTGTAGGAGGACGGAAGAGCGCACGTGTCGCCCGGCCCCGCGCCGTCGACGCGGACGGGCAGCCACTGCTGGTTGCCGCCGCCCCAGTCGTCGTACTGCACGACGTTGGCGCCGTCAGCGCCCGAGCCGCCCTGGACCTCCACGGCCTTGCCGCTGTGCCGGTTGACCAACCGGACGTGGCCGCCGGGGGAGTCCTCCAGCCGGAACTGCTGGTTGGCCTGGTCGTAATCGGTCCACTGGACGATGCCGGCGCCGTTGGCGGTCGACCAGTCGTAGACGTCCAGCACCTTGTCGGAGACCCGTGACCGCAACCGGTAGTAACCGTCGCCGGAGTCGACGAACTGCCACTGTTGCTGGTACTGGTCATTGCGGGTCCACTGGGTGATCCGCGCGCCCTCGGCGGTGGCCTGGTTGTACACGTCCAGGGCCTTGCCGCTGTCCCGGTTCACCAGCACGTACCACGCGTCGGTGTCGACCGTGGCCGACGCGGCGGGCGTCGGCGTCACCACTGCACCGGCGCTACCGACCACCACGGCCATCATGCCGGCGGTGGCAACTCGCAGTAACCATCGTCGCAGCCGTGAGGGCGGGGCGCTCGCAGGCTTACTCAACGTAGACATGGTCGTTCCTCCAAGGGCCTGGAGCCGCACGGCCCGCTCGAGGGGGTGTACCGCGAGTCCTGGGCCTGCGCTCGGGGGTGTTAGCGCTAACAATCTTCCGAGTGCCTGGCACACCGAAGTGAACTCCGGTGTGCCAGGCCTGCCCGGAAAGCCAGGGCGTCATCGCCCTTGCCGTCGAATCTGAGCGATAACATCCGGGAAGTCAAGCCGAAATTTACGGAAACATTTCGGAAGGCCTGAGTCCTTCAGCTGGTAGTGCCCCGAAGCTCCTGGTGATGCCGCTGTCGTAGTGAGACCGCATGCAGTCTCGTGGGACTCGGTGCACTCCGGTGCGAAGTGACGCGCAACCACCATTCCTGCCGCCAGCCCTTCGGTGACCACCACACGGCACCAGAACCTGGGCCGCACGTAGCTCGAACAGGCGATCCCCCGTGTACTCGTTCAGCCGTTCCATCCGGCATTGCGCGGTTCTTCCCGCGTCGCCGTTGTCATCGCACGGCTTGCCAGGAGAGGGCCGATGGCCTGTGCGGCCTCCGCCTGTGCCCGCGCGTCCGCGGACGACGCGCCACGCCGCCGCGCACGGGTTACGGCCCCCTCGACAGCGGATCGGTGAAGATGGCGCCGAGGACTATTTGAGTCCCCGGTTCGCTTCCCGTCGGCCCAGCTGTGCCCGGACGGCATCCGAGCGGGAACCGGCCAGGCCTGTGCGGTCCGCGCCGGCACCGCGCGCTCCCCGGCGCGCCACCCGGCCGCGGCCGCGGAAGACCCCCGGTCCCCTACATGGAGCCCCTGCCACCGCCGCCCGCGGGAAGCCAGGACCGGTACCGCGGGAACGAGAGGTGAGATCGGTGGCCACCGATGACGGAGGACGCAACCGCCAGGACGACGAGGCGGAACCGCCGACCCCGGCGGACCTGGAGAAGGCCGGGCCCCGACGCAGCCGACTCAAGCGGACCGTGTTCTTCGGCTCGTCCATCCTGATCCTCGCCCTCTCGGTCTGGGCGATCATCACCCCCACCGGCGCCGAGTACGTCATCGGTACCGTCGTGGGATGGATCAGCCGGGTGTTCGGCTGGTACTACTTCCTCGCCGCCACCCTGTACCTGGGGTTCGTGGTGTTCGTGGCGGTCTCCCGGTACGGCACCATCAAGCTCGGCCCCCAGCACTCCCGGCCCGACTACGGGGTGTTCGCGTGGGCCTCCATGCTGTTCGCGGCGGGGATCGGCATCGACCTGATGTTCTTCTCCGTGGCCGGTCCGGTCACCCACTACCTGGCTCCTCCCGAGGGTGACGCGCAGACCGTCGAGGCGGCCCGGCAGGCCGTGGTGTGGACGCTCTTCCACTACGGCATCACCGGGTGGGCGATGTACGCGCTGATGGGCATGGCCCTGGCCTACTTCTCGTTCCGCTACCACCTGCCCCTGGCCATCCGCTCTGCCCTGTACCCGCTGATCGGCAAACGCATCCACGGCCGCATCGGTGACGCGGTCGACCTGGCGGCCATCATCGGCACGATCTTCGGCATCTCCGTGTCGCTGGGCATCGGCGTGGTCCAGCTCAACTACGGGCTGAACTTCCTCTTCGGCATCCCCGAGGGGACGGCCGCGCAGATCGGCCTGATCGTCATCGCCGTGCTCGTGGCCACCGTGTCGGCGGTGGCGGGCGTGGACCGGGGCATCCGGCGGCTGTCACAGATCAACGTCGTGCTGGCCATCGTGCTGATGCTCTACGTGCTGGTCTTCGAGAACCCCGTCCAGCTGCTCAACGCCCTCGTGCTCAACATCGGCGACTACGTCAGCCGGTTCCCCTCGATGACGCTGAACACCTTCGCCTACGACCCGCCGGTCGACTGGCTCAACGCCTGGACGCTGTTCTTCTGGGCCTGGTGGGTCGCCTGGGCGCCCTTCGTCGGGCTCTTCCTGGCCAGGATCTCGCGCGGCCGCACCATCAGGCAGTTCGTGACAGCGACCCTGGTGGTCCCGCTGCTGTACACGCTGACGTTCCTGTCGGTCTTCGGCAACAGCGCGCTGAGCGTCGTGCGCCAGGGCAACGTGGCGTTCGGGGAACTCGCCATGAACGAACCCGAACGGGGCTTCTACACCCTGCTCACGCAGTACCCGGGAGTGCTGTTCAGTGCCGGACTCGCCACGGTCGTGGGCCTGCTCCTCTACGTCACCTCGGCCGACTCCGGTGCGCTGGTCATGGGCAACCTCAGCTCCCACCTGCCCACACCCGTCACCGACGCGCCCGCGTGGCTGCGCGTCTTCTGGGCGGCGGCGACCGGCCTGCTCACCCTGGCCATGCTCCTGGTCGGTGGGCTGGACGCGCTGACCAGCGCCACCATCATCATGGGGCTGCCGTTCTCCTTCGTGATGCTCCTGATCATCTGGGGGCTGTACAAGGCGCTGAGAGTCGAACGGTTCCGGCAGGACGCCTTCCGCACGACCCTGTCGTCCTCCCTGTCGGACCGGACCACGGTCGACCGCCGGGGCGCGGAGCGCAACTGGCGCCAGCGCATCGCCAGGGCGGTGAGCTTCCCCGGCAGGCGCGCGGCCGACAGGTTCGTCCAGCAGGTGTGCCGCCCCGCGTTCGAGGACGTCGCTGAGGAGTTGCGCGACCAGGGCGCGCAGGCCACGGTGACCGAAGGGGTCGATGAGGAAGCCAAGATTCCGCACCTGGACCTGCGGGTGCCGATGGGCGACGAGGAGGACTTCAGCTACCGGGTGTGGCCGGTCGTGGTCCCCACCCCGGCGTTCGCGATGCGCTCGCTCGCCGAGCATGACACCTACGTGCGCTTCGAGGTCTACCTCACCGAGGGCAGCCAGGGCTACGACGTGATGGGCTACACCAAGGACCAGCTCATCGGGAACATCCTCGACGAGTACGAACGGCACCTGGAGTTCCTGCGCCTGCACCGGGAGGCGCAGGCCCGCTCGGCGATGCCCGACCACGGGCCCGGCACGGCCGACGTCCAGGCCGAGGAGGGGCAGTGAGGCGGTTACCGCAGGCCACGCGACTGGGACTGCCGTGGTGAGAGGACCTGCGGTCCGGTGCCCTTCCCACCGGAAGGAGGCGTGCCGTAGACCCCGGCGGTCTGCGGCACGCGAGCGGGGCTGAGGGCCGCTGCGTGCGCGTATAGCCGGCCCCGACAAAACGAAAGCCTCTGACCGGTCTGTTCACACCGGTCAGAGGCTTGAGTCTGCGCTGGTGAGTGAACGACGAGACTCGAAGGCTGGTGGGGGAGTGGGCTGACCTCAGCCGTTTGGAGAACCCACAGTTCGTGGGGAGGAGGCCGCCCGGTTGGGCTGCAGCACGCCGCATTCCGCTGGGGAGCATGCGCCCTCCGGGCATGCGGACGTATCCATCTCCGGCATCGGATGAGAAGTCCGGTGCCCGGGTACCGCCACGTGTCACTTCGTGCCGTTGTGTCCCGCACCATCCGAATCAGGATGCCGTCCTGTGCCGTCTCATGCCTCCCACTGACGCCCCGGTCTAAAACTGCGGAGCACAAACGGAGCACACACGTCCTGTCAGCGGCATCCGATGGCACCTTGCGAGGTTCTCGTCCGTCGTCTGTCTATCGGGGCATGTACTCGAACGTCGTCTTGCCTCAGCTTGCGCGCCAGCGTCTCCGGGCCCTTGAGGCAGTCCTGACGGCGCGGTGGAGTGTCGCTGCGGTATCGCACACTGGGTGACCATGACGACCGAACCCGTGCTCCACTGCGTACGCGAGTACTACTGGGGCTGCATCTACTGCTTTGACGTTGAAGGCTACGACGGGGATGACGACCACCTCTCCGGCGACGGCCCGTTCTTTGCCGTGGACGACCATGTCGCCATCCAGGTGGCCAACAGCCGCATAGTGGATCCGCACGACGCCGCCGTCGAACTGAACGTCTACGTCCATGCTGTTCCCATGGCCTCGTCCGACTACGCGTCCGTGATCGTTCTGCCTTCCGGGGTTCTCTCGATCGGTGACGGAGACGGCTTCGACGAGATCTCCCTCAGCTCTGGGCGCTGGTTGATGCAGGTTGACCTGGATCCCCGTCGACCGGAGGAGGCCCGGTGGGTGAAGATCCATTTGTCTCCTGCAGATCCGCAGTAGATGAGGAGCCTTGTCCGAGCTCTGGTATGTGCCGGGATTTCCTCCCGTTAACCAGAGCCTCCTTCACATCCGGCACGAAACAACTGACGCCGCGGGTTGTCGGCAGAGCTTCTGATCTTTGATTTTGCTCTTGACGGATCCGGGTAGCTGTCGTGTCATAAGGCCTGGAGGTACCCCAGAACCCTCGTGCCCCGGAAGAACTCCACGACCGTCGGATGCTCGCCGCTGCTCTATTCGAGGCCGGGCAGCACTCCCAAGCTGAGGTCGCCCGGATGCTCGGTGTCTCTCGCCAAGCTGTCCACCAGTGGCATCAGGCCTGGTCCAAAGGCGGCACCAACGCGTTGCACCCCGGACAACAGGGAGCCGACACCCTGCTGGCCCCCGAACAAGAGCGGGAGCTGATCAGCCTGATCCTGCAGGGCCCGGGCACCCATGGCTGGGACGATCAGCAGTGGACGCTGGCCCGGATCAACCGCTTGATCAAGGAGCGTTTCGGGCGCTGCTACGCCGATCCTTCCGGGGTGTGGCGGATGATGGACCGACTCGGTCTGTCCTGGCAGGTGCCCGCGGTGCGGGCCGGTGAGAGGGATGAGGAGGACATCGCGGCTTGGCGCACCCAGGTGTGGCCGCGGGTCAAAAGAGGAAGCGCTCCGGTTCGGGGCGTGGATCGTTTTCGCTGATGAGACCGGTGCGAGCACCGATCCTCCGGTGCGGCGGACCTGGGGCAGGCGTGGCCAGACTCCGCTGATCGCCCTCTCGCGCAAGCGGCGTCGGCGGATGGATGCCAGCGGCTGGCTGTGTGTCAACCCCGCCGATGGGCGGGTGCGGCTGGGGTACACCGCCCAACGAGATTCCCTCACCCAGTACGAGGTGCCCGACCTGGTCTCCAGGGTGCATTCCCAGCTCGGGGCTCCGGTGGTGCTGGTGTGGGACAACCACTCCTCGCATACTGCCCGGTGGGTGAGTCGGGAGCTGGCCGGTCGGTCGTGGTTGAGGGTGGTGCATCTGCCCCAGTACGCGCCTGAGCTGAACCCGGTCGAGACGTTGTGGGCGCATCTGAAGGACCATCTGGCCAACCGGGCGTTCCGGAGTCTGGAGGAGCTGGAGCGGGTGATGCGGTCCCATCTGCGCTCGGTCCAACGACGACCCGGGTTGCTGCGCGGATTTATCCGATCGTTCGGGCTGGATCCCTGCCCCATTCCGTCAAACACCTAATCAAAGATCAGTTGCCGACACGGGTGTGGAGAAAGCATGGGTGGAAGACCTGGTCCACCTCGGACCCGCCGGACGATCCCGCTGGGCCCTGATCAGCTGAGGTTCTGAATTGGGGTTTGTGGTGCACCCGGCAGGATCCGAACTTGCGATCGTCGGATCATAAGGCCATCTTGTCATCAGATCAACCCATTCTCTTGATGTCTTTCATTCTGCTTGTCGGTATGTTAAACCAATTTTCGGTTAACATAAAGTTACCCTTTGGGTTAAAGTTTTCATGGTCTGCTGGTGATTCTCGGGAGCCCTTGCCTCGGCCTTGTCTATGGGTCAGCATGGCCAGATGTGGCCAATATAAAAAAGCTGCATGTCAAGGGTGGTTCTCGGTTCCAAAAATGCGGAGTCGAGCCATTGGATCATTGCGATAAGCCGTGGGGACTGGCTAGTGTCCTGACCTGTCATCGGGGGAGTGTTTTGTCCCCTTTGATTGCACATCCCCCACATACGAATGGCAGTCACATGTGTCGCCTCTTGACCCGTGCGATGGCGGTCTCGACCGTTGCATCGTTGATCCTGTCTCTGTGGTTCGTTCCCCCTGCGGCTGCGGAGCCCGAATCGCCGGACTCGGCCACCTCCGAGGAGCAGCAGGAGCTGGACGCTCTGGCGTTGGCGGAGCAGTCCGGTGAGCGGGTGGAGATTCCGGGGCTGACCGATGAGAAGACCCAGCACTTTGCGAACCCGGACGGGTCGTTGACCGCGGAGATCTCCGCACTCCCGGTACGGGTGCGCTCCGAGGGTGGCTGGGTTGATGTGGACACCACCCTGGTCAAGGCCGAGGACGGGTCGGTACGTCCCAAGGCGGCGGGTATGGACATCGCCTTCTCCGGAGGCGGCGATGAAGAGATGGCCCGTATCGGGATCGGTTCCAACAGCGTCTCCCTGGGGTGGGCGGGAGAACTCCCCGAGCCGGTACTTGAGGGGGACCAGGCCACCTATGCCGATGTGCTGCCGGATGTGGACCTAGTGCTGACTGCGGGGGTGGAGGGCTTCACCCAGGTCCTGGTCGTGCACACCGCCGAAGCGGCCCAGCTGCCCGAGCTGGCTGAGCTGGACCTGCCGTTGGACACCACTGGTGTGACCATGACGGTGGACGAGCACGGCAACCTGGACGCAACGGGTGATGCCGATGGGCAGAGTGTGTTCTCCGCTCAGGCCCCGGCCATGTGGGACTCGGCGGGGCAGGAACAGCAGAGTCAGAGCGAGGATCCGACAGTGGCCGCCCCTTCGGGTGCTCGCAGGGAGCTGGTGGAGACCTCGGTCGAGGTTGACCGTCTCCGCCTGGTCCCCGACCAGGTGATGCTGCTGGATGAGGCCACAGAGTTTCCGGTCTATATTGACCCCTCGGTGAGTGCCAGCCGCCCTAACTGGGCTTATGTTGATCGGGCTTATCCCAATCAGCCCTACTTCAACCCCTCCGACGGCAGACCAGTAGCAGTGGGGCGATACTCCGACCCCACTGGTACATGGACTCGTCGGGCGTTCTTCCAATTCTCGGTCCCGGCCCGTACCCGCCAGTCCAACACAACAATCCACTCGGCGACGCTGCGCACTGAGGTTGACTGGGCCTACAGCTGCAACAGCAACTCCTACGTCCAGCTGCACCGCGTCGACCGCTTCAACAGCTCCACGACCTGGAACAATCAGCCCACGACCCGTACCCGCCAGGACACCCAGAACGTCAAAGGTGGGTGGGCGACCTGCCCGGCCTCCAGCGGGGTGGAATTCAACGCGACCAACGCTTATCAGTGGGGTTCGGATAACGCCGAGTCCTACATCTACCTGCGGCTGAAGGAGCGCGACGAGTCCGGTATTTCCGCCTGGCGTAGGTTTAATGTGAAGGACAAACCTCCGGTCCTGGTGGTGGACTACAACAACCCACCTTCCCAGGTGTCCACCGGCACCATGTCCGACTCCCTGGGCGGGGTGTGCTCCACGGACTCCGACAATCCGCGTCTGATCAACGACACCACCACGACCTTCCGAGCCACGATCCGTGACTACGATGCACGCTCGGCCTGGGGCAGCCAGAAGCTGAAGCTGCGGGTGGAATGGCGGATCAACGGCACCGAACCGCGTGAGTACGCCGACTCCACCTTCGCCAACGTGGGCTACTGGCCACAGGGATCCGAACGCGCCGTCACCGCCACAGGGCTGCCCGAGGGCGAGTTGCTGGGGTATCGGGCGATCGCCCATGACAGCACGGAGTGGGGCTACCCCTGGTCGGATTGGTGCTGGATCAAGGTGGACACCTCCAAACCCGAAGTCGGGCCGCAGGTGACCTCCACCGACTACCCAGCCGGTCATCAGACGCACGGCTCGGTGGGCCGTTCGGGTGAGTTCACCTTCGCCAACAACGGGGTGGACAATGCCGATGCGTACCACTACAGCGTCAACGACGCCTCCTGCTCCACCAAGATCGATCTGGATGCAGCGGGGGCGAGTGTGACGGTACCGATCACTCCGCGCAGGGCCGGCACTAACCTGATCCACGCCCGTACTACCGACGCCTTCGGTAACTCCTCCGAGTGTGCTCTGGTGTACACCTTCACGGTCGCGCCACCGGACGATCCGGTCTCCCACTTCCCCTTGGACGAGGGGCATGGCCAGTCCGCCAGCGACGCTATGGACGCTGGCCGCACCGCGACCGCCTCTGGCAGCATCGATTGGACCCGGGGCCGGATCGGCCACCACCAGGGGGATTCTTACCGGTTGGAGGGAACCGCGGTGGATGCCGGGGGCCAATCCCTGTTGAGCACTCCCGAAACGGTCATCGACACCACCGACTCGTTCTCGGTCTCGGCGTGGGTGCGTCTGGACGAGCAGCCCTCTGGCAATGTTACGGCACTGTCCCAGGAAGGCGACTTTCAATCAGGGTTCCATCTGGGCTACCAGGGCAGCTCTACCAACCGGTGGACGTTCAAAATGGCTCCGCACGACGATGAGCCCACCTCGGGTGGGGCCGGATGGACCTACACACACTCGGTCGATCCGCCCGAGTGGGGGGCGTGGACCCACCTGCTGGGCGTCTACACCCCCGACAGCGGAGAACTCGTGCTGTACGTGGACGGTGTGGAACAGGCCCGTGCCGTTCACCCCAATGCATGGAACGCTCAGGGCGGTCTGGTCATCGGTGGTGCCCAGCATCAGGGCAATCTGACCTATCACTGGCCCGGGTCGATCGATGATGTGCGGGTGTGGGACCGGGGCGTCTTCGATGAGTCCCACGTTGAGGATGATGAAGCCCGGTCTGAGGTGTGGGAGTTGGCCAACCAGCCCGCTGCTCTGGAGGGGCGCTGGCGTCTGGACGAGACCGAGGGCACCGTGGTGGCTGATGCCTCCGATCACGGCCTGAACGGTACCTTGCACGCTGATCCGGCCACCGCTTGGAACCGGGCACTGAACGATGTCACCTTCGCCCCCGGCGTGACCTTCGACGGGGCGGGTGAACACATCCGGGCAGATTCAGCGATCCGCACCGACCGTTCCTGGAGTGTGGCGGCCTGGACCCGCCTGGACGAGGCCTCGGGTAACGGGACAATGGTCTCCCAAACCGGCCAGGAACAGTCCGGGTTCCTGCTGGGGCACCAGTCGGGGTTCGACGACAAGTGGGTGTTGGAGACCGCGGCCGCTGATGTGGCCGGGTCAGGTGCGGGCCCCTGGTCCAGGGCGATCTCCGACCACGCGGCTGAGTTCGGGGCCTGGACCCACCTGGCGGCTACCTACGACCATGTCAACAATGAACTCACCCTGTACGTTAACGGCCAGCGTCAGAGCACTGTGGGTGAGTGGGACACGCCCTGGCACGCCGAGCACGGCACGGTGATCGGTCGGGCGTGGCGGATGGGAGAGGACGATCTGTTCGCCGGGCAGGTCTCCGACGTGCACATGTACCAGGGTGTGATTTCCGAAGACGACCTCACCCAGATCCGCCTGGGGTTCCTCCCGGAAAACTAACCCTCAAAACCATCTTTCTTCCCGGTCACATAGCGCTGGCTGGCCACGAGCTCTTCGCTTGACGTGAGGATTCCCTGTGTCTGACATCCCCCGAAATTCCGCGACGAGGCGCAGAAAAAAGCCATTCACCTCCTTCTTGGCGGTTGTCATGGTGGTCGGTCTGGCATCGACAGTTCCAGCTTCGGCGTTGTCCTATAACGATCGCCCGGCAGTGAACCTCGAGGAGTCGGTGGCGGGTAGCGATGCGGTCCAGGCCGCGATCTCCACGGACGGTGCGGTGGCTGATGCCGCCGTCAGCACCTTGGGCCAGTCAGCTTGGCCCGAGGCTGAAACGGTCGTCTTCGACGAAGCAGCGGAACCTCAGCCCCTGAGTAGGGTCGGTGAGGGCGGTCCTGTCCTTGTAGAGGGTGTCAGTGGTGAGGAATTCGAGCAGTGGGTATCGCCCCTGCCCGATGTGGCAGAACCGGATGACGTGGCCAGCGAGCGCCGTGCGCCTGCTGAGCCTGAGCGCGAGATACCTCAGCCAGAACAGGAGAGCACCGGTGAGGGGAGCGCTGAGCCGGAGGTGGCGGGGCCATCGCCCCAGCCTGAGCCGGAGACACCCCCTCTGCCCGAGGATGAGGCGGAAGAGCCCGAGCCTGAGTCGAGCGAGGCAGAGGATCAACCAGCAGGACCGGTAACCTCGGCTCAGGTCGAGGTCCTGGATCGTGCGGAGGCCACCGGGTTGGGTCTGTCCGGTCTGGCCCTGCGTGTGACGCGTCTGGACGAGGTCGAGGAGTCGGGGCCGGTACGTGTCGAGGTCGACTACTCGGGTTTCGCTTCCGCCTATGGCGCGGACTACGGGTCCCGGCTGCAATTGGTTGCGCTCACCGAGTGCGAAGACGCAGAGAGCACGGACTGCTGGAGCACCCACGAGCTGGACGCACACAACGACCCCGGCGCCCAGACGCTCGCAGCGCTGGCACCAGCCACCACAGGCGGGACCCTCCTGGCCGCTGTAGCGTCGGGGTCCGGCGAAGAAGGAACTGGCGACTACGGCGCCACCCCCTTGAGCCCGTCCTCCACTTGGAACATCGGGGTCCAAACCGGTGACTTCTCCTGGAGTTACCCCATGGAAACACCCCAGGTCGCGGGTGGTCTCCAACCCCAGGTCAGTCTCGGATACTCCTCCCAGTCGGTAGACGGCCGTACCTCGGACACCAACAACCAAACTTCCTGGATCGGCGAGGGGTTCGACTACCACCCCGGTTACATCGAGCGCCAGTACAAACTCTGTCAGGACGATGGTGATCAGATCCCCGACCTGTGCTGGTCCCGGCACAACGCCACCCTGAACCTGGGTGGGCGTGCCACCGAGCTGCTCTATGTCGACGGGGACTGGGTGCCCAAGAACGATGATGGCTCCAAGATCGAACGCCTGACTGGGGCCACCAACGGCGACAACGATGGTGAGCACTGGAAGGTCACCACGACTGACGGCACCCAGTACTACTTCGGTCTCAACCGCCTGCCCGGCCATTCCTCGGGCGACGAGGAGACCAACTCGGCCTGGACCGTCCCGGTCTTTGGCAACGACTCCGGTGAACCCTGCCACAAGTCCAACTTGGACGATGCTTGGTGCGACCAGGCCTGGCGCTGGAACCTGGACTACGTCGTGGACCTGCACGGTAATGCTCTGGCGCACTACTACCAGGCCGAGACCAACAACTACGGCCTCAACTTCAGCTCCGATCCCGTTGAGTACGACCGCGGCGGCTACCTCAAACGCACCGCCTACGGACTGCGCGACGATAACGCGCAGGCCACCGCCCCGGCCCAGGTCGTCTACTCCGTGGGCGAACGATGCGTCGATGAAGACTTCGGGTGCAAGGCGGCAGACCGCAAGGAATCCAACGCCAAATACTGGCCCGACACCCCCTTGGACCAAGAATGTGACAACGACTGTGCGGGCCAACATCACGCAACGTTCTGGACCACCAAGAAACTGAACAAGGTCACCACCCAGATCCACGACGGCGACGGCTACGTCACCGTGGACAGCTGGGAGCTGAAGCACTCCTTCCCCGCACCCGGAGACGGCACCGACCCGGCCCTGTGGCTGGACTCCATCACCCACACCGGACACACCGGAGACGGGACCGAGTCCATGCCAGCAGTCACTTTCGCTGGCACCCCCATGCCCAACCGCATCGACTCCACCACCGACGGCCTGGCGCCGATGAACAAATGGCGCATCACCGCCGTCTACACCGAGACCGGCGGACAAGTCGACGTCTCCTACGCCGAACCCGACTGCGACCCCGCGAGCCTGCCGACCGCCCACACCAACACCGAAGCCTGCTTCCCCGTCATCCGTACCCACCGAGGCGGCGCCGACGACATCACCGACTGGTTCGCCAAGTACGTGGTCACCGAATTGGTCGAGGTCGACCTGGTCGGCGGTCAGCCCGATGTGATCACCAGCTACGACTACGTAGGCGATGGCGCCTGGCGCTACATGGACGCCGACGGATTCGTCAGAGAGGACCGACGCACCTGGTCCCAGTGGCGCGGCTTCGACAGGGTCATCGTACGCAAGGGCCACCCGGACGAGGTCAGAACCGAAACCGAGTACCTGTTCTACCAAGGCATGGACGGCGACCACCTACCCTCAGGGAAACGCTCAGCGAGCGTGACCGACTCCACCGGCACGAGTCTCAAGGACGACGAGGTCTTCAACGGTCAAACCCGTGAAGTCATCGCCCGCGACGGTGTAGACGGCGAAGTGGTCTCCAAGGCCATCACCACCCCGTGGAAGCGCAAGACCGCAGAGCGCACTTTCAGTTGGGGCACAGTCAAAGCTCACATGCTGAGCACCAAGCAGACCGACGCCTACACAGCGCTTCAGGACGGCTCCTTCCGCCAAACTCGCAAGGTCAACTCCTTCGACGAGTTCGGGATGGTCACCTCGGTCCACGACCAGGGCGATGTCACCGACGACACCGATGACCAGTGCACCACCACCACGTTTGCCCGCAACACAGGGCTGCACCTACTGGATCTGGTCGCGCGGACCCGCACCGTGGCGGTCGCATGCGGTGAGCAAGCCTCGGTGATCGAGGACACCATCGCCGATACCAGGTTCCTCTACGACGGTAAGAACTACGGACAGGCGCCTATCCGTGGGTTGGTGAGCCAGACCGAACGGCTGGCCGAGCACGAGGGAGAAACCAGCGAATACCAGGTGGTTTCCACTTCGGCCTTCGATTCCTTCGGTCGCCCCCTCGAGACCACTGACGCGCAGGGCCACACCACGACGATCGAATACTCGGACGTGGTGGCAGGCGGTGCCCCCAAGAGCGTCGTGAGCACAAACCCCCTGGGCCACGAGCAGAGCATCAGCATGGACCACCGCTCCCAGCCGCTCGCACTCATCGACGCCGAAGGCAACAAGACAAAGTTCGCCTACGACCCGCTGGGGCGTATGACCGACGTGTGGCTCGCTGATCGAACCGGTTCCGCCAACATGTCTCCGTCCATGAGCATGGAATACAACATCACCAAGGACGCACCCAGCAACGTGGTGAGTCAGATCCTGGGGCCGGATGGGGATTACGTCACCGGGATTCAGATCCTTGATGGTTTTCTGCGTGAGCGCCAGACACAGATGCCCGCACCGGGTGGCGGCCGTGTCTTGACGGATGTGTTCTATGATTCCCGCGGCAACGCGGTGATCGAGCGTGAACCGTACTTCAACGAGGAAGAGCCAGGCCAGGCGCTCTTTGTGGTCAACAACCACGATGAGGTTCCTCGCTGGGCTCGCACACATTTCGATGGTTCCGGACGCGCCACCGACGTCGTCATGATGTCTCGCGGTGTTGAGCAGTGGAGAACCAGTATCGAACACCAGGGTGACAGGACGCTGGTGACCGAGCCCGAAGGGGGAATCGGCACCACCAGCATCACCGACGCCCGTGGGAGACTGGTCGAACGCAGGGATCACCACGGCCCCGAACCCGAGGGTGACTACGACTCCATCCAGTACACGTACACACCGCGTGGCCAACTGGAGACCCTGACCGACCCGGGTGGGAGTTCATGGTCTTACTCCTACGACCTGCTCGGACGCCAGGTTCAGGTGGACGACCCCGACGCCGGTATGAGCACCACCAGTTATGACGAGTTGGACCGACCGGTCCTGAGTGTGGACGCACGTGGTGAGGCGCTCCACACCATCTACGATGCGTTGGGCCGTCGAACAGAGCTGCGGGAAGACAACGCAGACGGTGACCTGCGGGCTGAATGGATCTATGACACGGTCGCTGTCGGGCAACTCAGCAAAGCCGTTCGCTATGAGAACTCCCAGTCCTACGCCACCGAGGTCATGAGCTACAACCAGCTCAACCAACCCCTGACGCAGAGAGTCCACATCCCTGAAGTGGAGGGTGAGCTGGCGGGAAGTTATCAGTTCACCACGCTCTACAACCCCGACGGCAGCATCGACGGGATGAGTCTGCCAGCTGCCGGAAACCTTCGGGCTGAGGCGCTCTCCTTCGGCTATGACGAGCTGGGAAACCCCTCAACGCTTGTCGGGCGTGACAGGGTGGTCAGCGAGACGGTCTACTCCAAGGTGGGAAACCTGGTCCAAATGGAGTTTGCTCGCCGCCCACTGGGGTCCGCCAAGACCTGGGTGACCAAGGACTATGACGAGAAGACCAACCGGCTGAACATGACCAGCCTGGTGCACAGCACGGGTGAGGGTTCTCTGTCGACCCAGTGGTATGACTTCGACGACGTAGGCAACATGCTGCGCTTCGCGGACGAGCCCACCGACGCATCGATCGCTCCGGATGTGCAGTGCTTCGAATACGACGTCCTGCGCCGCATGACCCAGGTCTGGACCCCGAACACCACCGGCGATCAGGCCTGTGCCGAAGAACCCGAGATCACCGGACTCGGTGGGGCAGCCCCCTACTGGCACGAGTACACCTACGACGAGGTCGGTAACCGTGTTGAGGAGATCCAGCACACCCCCGCCGGGCAGGTCGAGCGCTCCTACTCCACCCCGGAAGAAGGGGAAGGACCGGCCCACGGCGTCGCCGAAGTACGACAGAGCGGTATCGCGGGGAACGCGGCCTACACCTATTCCTACGACGAGGCGGGTAACACGACCACCCGTGATCTCGCTGGACAGGTTCAGGACCTGGAGTGGGGGCCCGAAGGTGAACTGAGTAAAGTCACCGAGGGTGGGGAAGAGACTGAGTACCTTTACGATGCCCAGGGGGAACGCTTGTTGCGCCGGAGCGAGGAGGGCACGACGCTCTATCTCCCGGCGATGGAGGTCACCTGGAACGCGTCGGAGGGCACAGAAGAGGCGACCCGCTACTACACGCACGCCGGTGAGACCGTAGCGATCCGCGAGAACGACGGAACCCTTTCCTGGATGTTCTCCGATCACCACGGAACTGGGCAGATCCTGGTGGACGCGGCTTCAGGGAACACGGTCCAGCGGCGGATGACGGTTTTCGGTGAAGACCGCGGGACCACGGCGACCTGGAGTGGCGAGCGCGGGTTCGTTGACGGCACCATTGACGCTTCGACCGGTCTGACACAGCTGGGTGCTCGTGCATACGACGAGTCCTTGGGGCGGTTCATCTCAGTGGATCCACTGATGGACGAAACTGACTCCCAGCATATGCATGGGTATTCCTACGCCAAGAACAATCCAGCCAGTTACGTTGATGCTGACGGACTCAAACCACACCCTTGTGCCTGCAAGCCGAGCCCGGAATTCCTGAGTAACCTCGGGAATCAGAACATCGGTAAGGGCAAGAGCAAGGGGTTTTCACAGATTGGGATGACCAGCCGCACACCGAGTCGTGGAGGCGGCTCAAGCAGCGGGGGTGGCTGGAGTGGCGGTGGTTCGGGCGGCGGTTGGAGCGGCGGTGGCTCCGGTGGAGGCTGGGGCGGCTGGGGTGTCTCAGGAGGGCACCGCGGCCCAGCCGCACCTCCTCCGCCTCCCCCATATGTCGAGATCGACTACGTCGACCCGGGGCAAGTGGCCCTAGGCAACGCTGCTCACGGTGGCCACCCTGGATCAGACCCGTATTTGCCCAGTTACTGTCACGGCATGAATCCACCAGACATTGATGTATGCGACTTTGAGCATGATCGAGAAGGTGTGGGAACGGATTGGCTTCTTGAGGGAATTCAAGCCGTTATCGGGTGGGTTATTGACTTCTGGGAAAAAAACAAAAATATCATCATCACGGTTGTGTTGGGGCTGATTGCGATTGTCTTGACTTCGGCATGTATTGCGTCTGGAATTTGCGTTGGGCTGCTGGGTGCCGCTGCTGTCGTTCTGGTTAATGCCGGGTTCGGTTTGTTGATCTATCATTTGACTACGGATAAAGATAAAAGAACTCTATTTGGTTATTTCTTGGCTTTTGTTGGGGGAGGTCTCGCTGGAGGTGGACAAAAATGGGGATCCTTGCTGGGGAAGTGGCTCCGTCGTAAAATGGGTGTCGGTGGTCTTCCTGGTGGAGGCGTGCAGCCGGGAGTGCGGCAGCCTCCAGGGCTAGTTGGGTCCTAGGGTGTCGTCCAGTAATGACTTTTTGTTGTCAGATGAAGAGCCTGTTTTCCTTTGGGGTCTGCAGTGTTACTAAGGTACGTTTCAGGGTTGAGCCTGATGGCGATCTCTATCGTCGTTAGCTTGGCGCTGTTGGAAAATATTTACCATTCCTTCCTGTTTCATCTTTCTGTAATCCTGGTGTTCACTTCGATGGGAGTGTTTGGCTGGGTGTTCTGTGGAAGAATCGATATGAGCAGCGGGCGGCCGGATGCGTTTTATGCTGCGAGGTGTCTGCTGCGAAGCTTCTCTGGTTTTCGCTCAGGGGTGGCGGTTATTGTGGCTTCTCATTCTTTGGGTTATTTCAATAAAATTGATGGGGGTCAAGTCTTTTTGTTTCCAGTGTTCATGCTCGTGGTCGTCCTTGTTTCGGGTGCTCCCTCCTTGCGGAGTAACGAGAGTCAGGGTGCTTGCTGATATGCCCGATTGAGTTCTTCTCGGTGAGTTTATCTTTCATGCTTTGTGGAGGGGTAGGGAGGATTAGGGCTCATCTCAAAAGCCCTGCAAGGTGGCCCTGGCATGATAACGGGATGTGTTGCCCGGTGGGCTTCGGGAGATCGTCCAGCTACTGCTGTCGTTTGCACCGAGAATCGGCCGGCCCTGTGCGGACCAGAGAGCCGTGCTGACCAATGGGCTGTTCGTCCAGGCCTCGGGATGCTGCTGGGAGAAGGCCGACGGCCTGTTCGGAGTCACGCGCGACACTGCCTACTGCTGGTTCCAGATCTTGTCCGAGACGGGCCTCTGGCTCCGTACCTATCAGGCCATCCTGGACGAGCTGGGCAGACGCGTATTGCTGAACTGGTCCCGCGCCCTCGTTGGCTCCCAGTTGATCGGCGCCAAGGGAGGGGGAGAACAGCGGGCTAAACCCCACTGATAGGGGCAAACCCGGCTCCAATATCCACCTGTTGTGTGTTTCGTGCTGGGTGTGAGGGAGAGTTTGTTGTGTGCCGGGATCGCCTCCCGTCACTCACGGGGGCGGGCCACCGCTGAGCCTGGGGTGGCAGGTGCCCGGTCGGCGTGATGCCGTCGCTGGCGGCACGGGAGGAGGTTGGCTGATCTTCTTGACTGAGCCCAGGGCTGCGCCGGGACCTGCTGGCACGGGTGCGGACGAGTCGGGCCGGGAGGTCTGGTCCCACCTTGGTTCCATCCCGGCGCCATCAGTTCTCGAAACCGCCAGCGTTGAGACTATTCCACCCCTCTGAACTGGTGTTTTATGGCGCACCCGGCAGGGCGCGAACCTGCGGTCCTCGGATGAGAAGCGCAAGCGGAAAGGTCTCAGGCGCGCGGCAGTACGCCCAGGAGCGTCGAGGTGAAGGAGACCCGTAGGGCCTCACGCAGTTCCAGGTGGAACACGCCGAGCTCGGGTTCCTCCGCATAGGCGGTGAGGAGGCTGGGCGGAGGCGGGACGTAGGACGACAGGGCGCCCGCCGAGACGAGGCTCACCAGGCAGAACAGTGGCGTTTCGTCGCCGAGTTCGGGCACATGACGGCGCACGATCTCAGACATGGTCGCGAGCCTGGCGAGGGAGGACCGCTTGTGCCGCTTGGCTACCTCGACCGAGACGTTGCGCTCCAGGACGCTCCCCTGCGCGCCGAAGAGGTCGCACAGCACCACCCGCTCCGCCAGTGACCGGCTGAGGATCTCGGCCAGCTGATCCGCCCGCACCTCCGGCGCTGACTGCGCTTCGATGCCTGTGGCCAGTTCGTTCGCCAGCTCGGCGAGCCAGCTTCCCAAGAAGTCGTCCAGCAGTTCGAGCAGCACCGCCTCGCGCGACTCGAAGTATCTCAGGACGTTCGACTTTGCCAGACCCACCCGCCGACTGAGCTCGTTGAGGCTCACCTCGGCCACGGGCATCTCGTCGAGCATCGCCGCAGCCGTGTCCAGGATCGCCCGGCGGCGGATCTGCCGCTGCTCCTCGCTTCGCGCGCGCTGGAAAGTCATGCCCGCAGCGTATCTTAGAGACCGTCGGTCTCTTGACATCAGACCAGCGGTCCCTTAGGTTTGCCGAAATAAAAGACCGCTGGTTTTTTAGGAGAGTGTCATGGGCAACGACTGGACCGAAGAGCACATCCCCGATCAGCACGGCCGGGTGGCGATCGTGACCGGCGCCAACACCGGGCTGGGCTTCGAGACCGCCCGGATGCTCGCCGCTCGCGGGGCGGCGGTGGTCCTGGCCGTCCGCGACGTCGAGAAGGGCAAGCAGGCAGCCGCCCGCATCACCGGCGACGTCACCGTCCAGGCCCTCGACCTGACCTCACTGGACTCGATCCGGTCCGCGGCGGCCGACCTGCGCGCCACCCACCCGCGCATCGACCTCCTCATCAACAACGCCGGCGTGATGTACACCCCGAAGCAGACCACCGCCGACGGCTTCGAGCTCCAGTTCGGTACCAACCACCTCGGCCACTTCGCCCTCACCGGCCTGTTGTTGGACCGGCTCTTGCCCGTCCCCGGCTCCCGCGTGGTGACGGTCAGCAGTACCGGCCACCGCATCCGCGCCGCGATCCACTTCGACGACCTGCAGTGGGAGAACTCGTACAGCCGCGTCGCCGCCTACGGCCAGTCCAAACTCGCTAACCTGATGTTCACGTACGAACTGCAGCGCCGACTCGCACCGCACGGCACCACCGTCGCAGTCGCCGCCCATCCCGGCGTGTCCAACACTGAACTCCTCCGCAGCGCCCCCGCCGCGCTTCGCGTGCCCGTCACCTGGCTCGCACCGCTGCTCACCCAGAAGGCCGAGATGGGCGCCCTGCCCACCCTGCGCGCCGCCACCGATCCGGCCGTCCTCGGCGGCCAGTACTACGGCCCCGGCAACCGGGGTGAGATCCGGGGGTATCCGAAGCTGGTCACCTCCAGCCCCGACTCCCACGACCAGGCCGCCCAGCAGCATCTGTGGACCGTCTCCGAAGAGCTCACCGGCGTGACGTTCCCCCTCAACCGAGTCGTACGGTGACCCCAGTCGGCTCCTGGACCGGGCTGTGATCGAGCACCGGGCCAGAAGGCGCGTGCCGCAGCCACCGGGCGGGGAGCGGTCAGCCGGGGTGGTGGCGTGCTGGACGGTGGGCGTGGTGGGGGCCCAGGGCGCTTTTCGGCAACGCGCCGGGGCATGACCTCTACCTGCGGACCGAAGGCGGCGGCCGAGGCGGCCCCAGCGCCGTGGGACTCTGCGGCGGCCCCTGCGGGCATGGGCACCGGCCCCTGTGCGACAACCGGTTCGGGGGAGCGCACCAGGAGCTCCACGGGGCCGCTGATCCCAGGCGAGGACGAAGGTTCGTCTGTCCCGGTCTGGGGTTTCCTCAGGTCCGGGGTCGATGGGCCATCAGAGTAGAAGGTGTCGTGCACACCGCTGTGCTCTACCTACCGGCAGGGCGGGAACCGGGCCACCACGTCGACGCTGGCGGTCTTCGAACGGATCGGTCTATCCCCGGTCGAGGAGATTCTGGCCAAGGCTTCGGACGAGGCCCCGGTGTCGTCTTGTACACACCGCCCAGCTTCACGAATACCGGGCGACGAGGCCAGTGACAATCTGTCAAGGCGTGAGTTGCCCGAGACCGGGGGCGCGCCTGCCAGCTTCGCTACCGTCGAGCCCTTACGCCGTTGAAAGCGAGCTTCCTGTGTCCGACACCCTCCTATACACCGCGCACGTTCCCCGTCTCAGTCAAAAGCGTCGTCGTCCGTGACGGGCGGGTACTGCTGTTGCGCAACGAGCGTGACGAGTGGGAGATCCCCGGCGGGTACATCGAGCACGGGGAGACCCCGACTCAGGCCGTGACCCGTGAGGTGAAAGAAGAGTTGGGGATCACCCCGCCGACCGGGCGGTTGCTGGTCGTGGACTGGGCGCCCACGCCGGCAGAGGGGGACAAGCAGTTGTTCGTCTTCGACGGGGGAGTGCTCGACCGGCACTGGCTGGACCGGATCGTCCTCGACCAGGACGAGTTGGCGGGGTACGGGTTCCATGAGGTGGCCGAGATTGGGACGGTGACGATCCTCCGGCTCGCTCAAAGGATTACTCAAGGGGATCGTGCACGTCGTGAGGGGGCCACGCTCTATCTGGAGAGCGGCGAGGTCGTCGCGTAGGGGATTACTGGTGGCTGTGGAGAGTGGTCCCGATGAAGGCGTTCCACTCCGCGCGGGTGAAGGAGAGGTAGCCCAACTCTCTGTTCTGGGTGTCGCGCACATCGGCTCCGGCCTGGTGCTCCCGGGCTTCGACGCACTCGTTGGTTCCACCGCTGTAGCTGCTCTTGTGCCAGTCACTCATTGTCAATCGCCTTCATCTCGTCGTAGATGGCCTGCAGTGTTTCCTGTGGGTCCCTGGCGGCTCCCTGTAGAGCAGTGAACACCATACGGCTCCGGTTGATGTCCGCTGAGCCGGAGATGATGCGACCCTCCTCAGCGGATTCCATGTACACCACCTCGGGTTCGTCTGCTGTGGTGATGATCCGCCTGGGCCCCGACGTCCCCGCGTGCCGTGGTGCCCGGATCGGAAGCATCTGCACGGTGACCCGTTCTCGCTCGATCTGATGGGCTACATACGCCAACTGCTCCTTTTGTACCTGCGGGGAGCCGTAGCGTCGCCAGAGCACGCTTTGGTCGATGATCAGCCAGATCACCGGAGACGTGGCCTCTGCCATACGCTTCGCCCGGTCGTTCCTCTCTTTGGCGAAGGCGAGGACCTGCTCCTGGGAAAGCCATGGTGCTCCGTATCGGATGAGTGCGTACGAGTACTCCTGTGTCTGGAGATAAACCGGGAACACCAGAGGCTGGTACTCGAACAGGGCGTCGGCATCGTGGGTTCGTTTGGTGACTTCGTGCAGCCACACCTGGCGTCCGGAGCCGGTCAGTTCCTCCCAGAGCTTGTCCAGCCTGCCATCGCTTTCAAGGACTTCGTCCAGGAACTTCCTCAGCCAGGGGCGCGCCATGGCTCGGCCGTTCTCGACGTCGGACAGGTGTGAATCGCTGATGGTCGTGCCTCGCTGGCTGATCCTTCGTGCCAGGGCCTGCTGGGTCAGCTCTGCTTCTACTCGAAGCCTGCGTAGCTCCCGCCCGAATGCCTTCAGATCCCGTTCATCTGTGTGCATGTAGCCATAGGAACACAAGGGGCGACGGCTTGTGGGGGATTCCAGAGAATTCCAGACGCCCTTGGAAGATTCGTGAGCTCTCCGAGCAGCCTTCACATGCCGTTGCCCCAGGCCACATCCTTTCTGGCGAGGGCCCGCAGCCATCAGCGCGACGACGAAAGGAACCGGTGGATTCCATGGTCTTCACCTGGCCGCCCCTCGACCTGCCCCGGCGGATTCGCTGCACGGACCCGGAACAGGGGGCTCTGGAGTGCGGGCACCAGCTCTGGCACCTCAAAGCCGCCCGTAGCTGGGCTACTCACGTGGCCCGCACCACCCCCGCTTGCGCGGACCCGCTGCTGGTCTCGCTCTCTGAGCTGCACACCAACGCGTTGAAGCACACCGCATCGGGGCTCCCCGGGGGCCGGGTGCGTATCGAGATCGAGCGGCGACGGCGGCTGTTCCTGCTCCGCGTCACCGACGACGGACCCCGCCCCGGTGCGGGGGCGACTGTTCCGGAGGTGCGCCAGATGCCTGGACAGTGTGGGGTCGACGGGTTGCTCGTCGAGGGCGGGTACGGCCTGGCCCTGGTGGGCGCGATGGCCCTGTACTGGGACTTCACCCGCGATCCCGACGGCGGGTTGATGGTTCGGGCCGCTTTTGACCGGTCTGGGCGAACCCGGATGGCCGCCTGAAAACCCGCGACCGGGTTGTGGCCGACAGGGGTTGAAGCACCTCGCTCACCCAAGCGAACATCGACCACCCCTCGCGGGAACGGCGTGTTCAGCGGGGGATCCAGGGCCGTGGGCCCTGTGCGGCATGGAGGGGAAGTGCAGCCCCGGGCGGCATCAAACCTCGGGGTCAGAGACACCCGCCCATGTCGAGCAACGAAGAAGGACCCAGAAGTGGAGGCGCCCCGACGCGGTGTTAGTGGCACCGGGCCGGGGCTGAAATCCCCACCTGAGAAAGCAGGAGGAGATTCGTGGAGAAGCCTACTGGTAGGCACCGCAAACCCGTACGGGGCTGGGGACAGCGCGTGCGCTGGCTGTTCGGCGCGGTCCTGGCCGCTGTGCTGTGCAGCCCTATCGAAGTCCCACCGCACCGCAACACCGACCGCCCCAGGCACCAAGGCCGGGCGGTGTTGGGACGCCGCGCGACCCCCAAGGTCCTGACTGCCTCCTCTGCCGTGACGCGGAGCAGGACGGTGGCCGAACTCGCCAGCCGGGAGGGCGAACCCAAACCTGAGCCGGGGCTGGTGCGGGTGCCGCGACCCCGGCGGCCGCACCCCTCTGAGCAGGGGTGGTGCGTGGACGACGACGGGGTGCGCGGGGTGCGCCCGTACCTGTTCCACGACGCGGAGCGGTCTCGCCCCAGCAAGGAGCACGCCCCGGTGGCGCAGGCACCGGGGGAGTTCGATGACCTGGCCGCCGCGGTGCGCACCTGGTTGAGCCTGGCCACCTGAGGACACACTTCTCGCCTCGGGGCGGTGCCGTAGGTCGCATCGCCCCGATTCCCTGCTTCGTGAGTCAGGTCTGAGTCGCTCTCGCAGACCACGCCCCGTATCGGGTCCCGGCACGCTCGCCTGGAGGAGTCTTCACGGGAAGGCCTGTCCTTCGAGTCGCCCGTCCCTGTCCAGCCAAGGTTTCTTGAAAGCGGGTATCTGGGTCGCGCCCCTGTTCGGAATTCTGGCTGTCCTTATCTACGCGCGGGTGGTATCGATGCGGGTGTGCGAGATCCCTATTCGGGCTGCCAGGTTTCGGTTTGATATGAACTTGTATTTGGTGGCCGCCGGATAAAGAGGGTTGCTGTCCCGAGTGCATTTTGCCTGGCTGGTCGGCTTTCTATGGTGCATGTTTTTCAGACGTCAGTAACTATATTTTTTGGACTGTATTTATACTGGAGGGGTTTGTGGGAGCGGGTGGGAATTGGGTAAATTACTGGTGGTTGGAGCGGGGTATCGATGACCCGCTCGGGTTTCTTTTCGGTCTTAGTTAGAATGTGCAGGCACCACCCGTAATGCGTCGTTCCCTGACCCGCGCGACGGCGGCTTGTGTGGCTTACACCCTCGTGCTTTCGATGGGGGTCGCTGCGTCTGCCGCAGCCGACGACGATGTCTCAGCCGCCTCCGGTGGCACGGCCGCCTCCGAGCAGCGGAGCGGTGAACTGGGCGGGATCCTCCCTGCCGATGTGGCAGACCGCACCCTGACCGGGTCCGATGACACCTCTGCCGCCGATGGCACTCCCGCCCCCACACGTTTCGGCGAGGTCCGGACCGAGGCCGAGAGCTCCCTGTGGACTTACGTTGACCTAGCTTCTCCCGACAGCGCCCACCATGGCGCCGAGATCACCAGCGTGGGTACCGGGCGCCTCGTGTGGGACCGCGTCTACACCCGCAGAGCCCTGTTCCGGTTCCCGGTCGAGTCGGGTCCGGGAACCGCTGTGGACTCCGCCGTGCTGCGTACCGAGGTCGCCTGGTCCTATGACTGCCACAGCGACTCCTTCCTGGAGCTGCACCGGGTCGACCCCTTCGACGGCGGGACCACCTGGAACGATCAGCCGACGGCCCACGCCCTGCTCGACACGCAAAGGGTCAGGGGCGGGCGGGCCGCCTGCCCGGTGAGCGGCGGTGTCGAGTTCGACGTGACCGAGGCCTACCAGTGGGCCGTGGACCACGGAGAACCCCACATCGACCTGCGCCTCGGGGAACGCGACGAGTCCGGGACCACGGCCTGGCTCCGCTTCGACGTCGAGGACAACCCGCCGGTGCTGGCGGTCGACCAGAGCACGTCGCGGGTCCCAGCCGCAGACTCCGATCCGACCGGTACCCCGAACCGTTCCCGGTACGGTGCGCAGGGCCCCTCCCCGCTCACGTTCGCAGGAGGCCACGCCCCTTCCGGCGACACCGTCCCGGAAGGCACGGACCTTGGAGGCACCCTCCCGGGACACGCGGGCCCGGGGGTCCGGGGAGCCTCCGACATCCGAGTCCAGGTCCCCGCCTCCAGTGACCAGCTCCGAGCCGGGGACGGTCGGGTCCCCGACCTACGGGGGGAACGGGCGGGTTCCCCGAGCGCTTCGCACGCTCACCCGCAACGGGACGGGGCCATGGATCTACAGGCCAGGGGACCTCCGGTCCGCATACCGGTCGGAGAACGCACTCTGGTGCACCGACCACGGGGACACGGTTGACGGACGACGGCGCCTCTCTCCCGGTACGCCCTCCGGTAGGGCGGAGGACGCACCGGCGGTGGCCCGAGGGGGTGGGGCCGGTCGGTTCCGGAGCGCCACGGCGGCGAGGTGCCCGGAAACGGCCGAGGGACCGTGCCTAAGCAGCGCCGGCCACGGAGCAGGGTGGCCGCCCGCGGTGAGGCCACGCTTCCGCGCCGGTGGGAGACGCGTCTGTCCCCGATACCGCAAACGCCTGAGGCAGAGCCCGAAGGGGGCTGCGCCTCAGGAGGGCGCTGCGGCCGGAAACCCCTGTGCGCATGGGCACCGCACAGGGGTTTCCGGAGTGCCGACGCCGGGTCGCTCCTCGGTGTGCCGTGAACCGGGGACGCGGGTGTCGTGCTGCCTCGTGGGCGGGTCAGGGCGCGTGCTCGGAATCAGTCCGAGGCCACCAGTACGGTCCTGAAGCAGTCGTCGTGCACGCCGGTTGACCGCGGACCCGCCTGGAGTCGCGGGTCCGCGGTCACCGTCGCGCCTACCGGCTCAGGCCGGTCAGGTCCCGCCGGACACCCGGTCGGGTTCTCCGCCCTGCCCGGGGCCACCTCGCCGCAGGCGCGACCGCAGCCCCGGCAGGATCGGCGCGGAGCCGCCCACCCGGCGCTTGTTGTAGATGTCGAAGGCCACCGCCAACAGCAGCACCAGGCCCTTGATGAGCTGCTGCCAGTCCACGCCCAGGCCGATCAGTGACATACCGTTGTTGAGCACGCCCATGAACAGGGCGCCGATGACCGCGCCGATCACACTGCCCACCCCGCCCGCGGCGGAAGCGCCGCCGATGAAGGCCGCCGCGATGGCGTCCAGCTCGAACATCGTGCCCGCGCCGGGGGTGGCGGCGTTGAGCCGGGCGGTGAAGACGAGCCCGGCCAGGGCCGAGAGCACCCCCATGTTCACGAACACCCAGAACGTGGTGCGCTTGGTGCGTATCCCCGACAGCGCCGCCGCGCGCTCGCTGCCGCCCACCGCGTACACGCGCCGCCCCATCGTGGTGGAGCGCATCACGAACGCGTACCCGGCGATGAGCACGACCAGCAGCACACCCACCAGCGGCAGACCGTTGTGGCTGGCCACCGTGTAGGTGAAGGCCACGATCACCGCCACTACCAGCGCCGAACCGGCCGCGGTGACCGCCGCCGGGGGAACCGGCAGGTCACGTGCCAGGGAACGGGCCCGCGAACGCCACTGGATCCACACGATCACCGCGGCCCCGGCCAACCCCAGGGCCAGAGTGGGCAGATGGAGTCCGTCGCTCTGCCCGGGCAGGAACCCGCTGGCGATCACCCGCAGCGACTGCGGCAGGGGCGCGATGGACTCTCCGCCCAGCACCGCCAGGGTGGCGCCGCGGAAGATCAGCATCCCGGCCAGGGTCACGATGAACGCGGGCACGCCCACGTAGGCGATCCAGAACCCCTGCCAGGCGCCGATGAGACCGCCCAGCATCAGGGCCAGGGGGACGACCACCATGGTCGGCAGCCCCCAGGAAGTCAGCATGATCGCCGACACCGCCCCGGTGAACGCCACCACCGACCCGACCGACAGGTCGATGTGCCCGGTGATGATCACCAGCATCATCCCGATCGCCAGGATCAGGATGTAGGAGTTCTGCATGATCAGGTTGGTGATGTTGAGCGGGGTGAGCAGCAGTCCGCCGGTCAGGACCTGGAACAGGATGATGACGGCGACCAGGGCGATGGCCATGCCGTACTGGCGGGTGTTGCCCTGGAACAACTCTCGGAGGCGGGAGCGCGAGGGGTTTCGGGTCAGGTCGTTCACGTCGGGTCCCCGGTTCGGGTCATGAGTCTCATCAGGGTCTCCTGGTCGGCGTCGGCCCGGGGCACCTGGCCGGTGATCCGCCCCTCGCACATGGCGTAGACGCGGTCGCACATGCCGAGGATCTCCGGCAGCTCCGAGGAGATGAGCAGCACGCAGGCGCCCTCGGCCGCCAGGCGGCGCACGATCAGGTAGATCTCGTACTTGGCGCCCACGTCGATGCCGCGCGTGGGCTCGTCCAGGATCAGCAGCTCGGGCCGGGTGAACATCCACTTGCCCAGCACGACCTTCTGCTGGTTGCCGCCGCTGAGGGTGCGCACCGTCTGGTTGACGCCGTGGCTGCGCACCCGCATGCGCTCGCTCATGCCCTGGGCCTCCACCGTCTCCAGGCCCGGGTCGATCACACCCCGGGTGGACACGCGGCCCAGAGCGGCGAGCGTGGTGTTGTGGCGGATGTCGTCGTCCAGGACCAGTCCCAGGGACTTGCGGTCCTCGGGCACGTAGGCGACCCCGGCGGCGATGGCGTCGGCGACGTCGCGCACGCGCAGCTCCTCGCCCTCGCGCAGCAGGGCGCCCCGGACGTAGCGGCCGTAGGAGCGCCCGAACAGGCTCATCGCGAACTCGGTGCGCCCGGCGCCCATGAGCCCGGCCAGTCCCACGACCTCGCCGGCGCGCAGGTCGAGGTCGACCCCCTGCACCATGCGCCGCCCCGTCTGGGTGGGGTGGTCCACCGTCCAGTCGCGCACCTGGAAGCGGACCGGGCCGATCTCCCCCTCGCGGTCGGGGTAGCGCTGGTCCAGGTCGCGGCCGACCATCCCGCGGATGACGCGGTCCTCGTCCACGGAGGGACGACCGTCGGCGTCGCGCTCCACCGCCAGGGTCTCCACGGTGCGGCCGTCGCGCAGGATGGTGACCTCGTCGCTGACCCGCATGATCTCGCCGAGTTTGTGCGAGATGAGCACGCACGCCACTCCCTGCCCGCGCAGTTCCAGCAGCAGGTCCAGCAGCCGGTCGCTCTCGGTCTCGTTGAGCGCCGAGGTCGGCTCGTCCAGGATGAGCAGCCGCACGTCCTTGGCCAGCGCCTTGGCGATCTCCACCATCTGCTGGGCGCCGATGCTCAGCGTCGAGACGGGCGCGGCCGGGTTCTCGTCCAGGCCGACCCGGAGCAGCAGCTCGCGGGCGCGGGCGTGGGTGGCTCCCCAGTCGATGACGCCGAAGCGGGTCACCTCGTGGCCCAGCAGCACGTTCTCACTGATGGACAGCTGAGGGATGAGCGCGAGCTCCTGGTGGATGATCGCGATCCCTGCCCGCTCGCTGGCGGCGACGTCGGCGAACGCGCGGGGCTCGCCGTCCACCTCCACCAGCCCGGTGTAGGAACCGGCCGGGTGGACGCCGCTCAGCACCTTCATCAGGGTGGACTTGCCCGCCCCGTTCTCCCCCATGAGGGCGTGCACACTGCCGTAGGCCACGTCCAGGGACACCCCGTCCAGGGCCCTCACCCCGGGGAACTCCTTGCGGATGTCACGCATACGCAGCAGCGGCCCCGGGGTGGAGGTTCCGATGTCAGCGCTCGTCATTCGAGCTCGGACTCCTCGTAGTAACCGCCCTCGACCAAGACCTCGTGGTAGTTGTCCAGGTCCACCGAGACGGGCTCCAGCAGGAAGGAGGGAACGACCTTGGCCCCGTTGTCGTAGGTGTCGGTGTCGTTGACCGGCACCTCCTCGTCGGCCAGGACCGCCTCGGCCATGTCCACGGTTTGCGCGGCCAGCTCGCGGGTGTCCTTGAAGACGGTCTGGGTCTGCTCCCCGGCGATGATCGACCGCACCGAGGACAGGTCGGCGTCCTGGCCGGTGACCACCGGCAGGGGGCGGGCGTCGGTGCCGTAGCCCACCGCGCGCAGTGACTCGATCACACCGAGGCTGATGCCGTCGAAGGGCGACAGGACCGCGTGCACGTCCTCGTCGGAGTAGTTGGCGCTGAGCAGGTTGTCCATCCGGGACTGGGCGACGGAACCGTCCCAGCGGGTGGTGGCGATCTGTCCCATCTCGGTCTGTCCGCTGCGGACCTCCAGGGTGCCGTCGTCGATGTGCGGCTGCAGCACTGACATGGCGCCGTCGTTGAAGAAGTAGGCGTTGTTGTCGTCGGGTGCCCCGCCGAACAGCTCGATGTTGAACGGGCCGTCCTCGTTCTCCAGGTCCAGGGAGTCGACGATGTACTGGCCCTGGATGACGCCGACCTCGAAGTTGTCGAAGGTGGCGTAGTAGTCGACGTTCTCGCTGCCCATGATGAGGCGGTCGTAGGCGATCACCGGGATGCCGCTGTCGGCGGCGGTGTCCAGGACGTCGCCCAGGGCCTCTCCGTCGATGGAGGCGATGACCAGGGCGTCCACGCCCCGGGTGATCATGTTCTCGATCTGGGAGATCTGGTCCTGGACGACGTCCTCGGCGTACTGCAGGTCGGTGCCGTAGCCGCGCTCCTCGAACTCGGCGACCATGTTCGCGCCGTCGTTGATCCAGCGCTCGGAGGACTGGGTGGGCATGGCGATACCGATGACGCCGTTCTCGCCGTCGGTGCGGGCGGCGTCGCCTACCCCGCCGCAGGCGGTCAGGAGCAGCGCGCCGCCGGCGAGGGCGGCGGTCAGGGCTGTGCGTGGTGGATGTGGCATCGGGAGGTCTTCTTCCTGAGCGGGAGCGGGAGGGGAAAGGTCAGCCGCGGGCGGCGGACAGCGTGATGACGGACCAGGAGACGGGCGGCAGCACCGCGGTGAGCCGGCCGTTCTCCAACCGGACGTCCTTGGCGGGCCGGGGTACGACCCGGTCGGGTTCGGCCATGGTGTTGGCGGCGTAGGGGTCCTCGTCGGAGAGGGTCTGGGCGTCGGTGACCGCCCCGGGCGCCAGGCCGGTCAGGTCGGCGTCCAGGGTCAGGTGTTGGTCGGTGGAGCGGTTGACCACGAAAATGGACGTGCTGCCGTCCTGGTCGTCGTGGGTGATGACGGCGTCCAGCGCGGGCACGGTGCCGTGTCGCTCGGTCCCGTACTCGGGTGCGTTCAGGCGGGTGCGCAGCACCTGGCCGCGGGCGGCGCGCGCGGTCAGCGCGAAGGGGTGGAAGATGCTCTGCCGCCAGGCGGGACCGCCGGGCTCGGTCATGATCGGGGCGATGACGTTGGCCAGCTGGGCCTGGCTGGCGGCGGTGACCCGGTCACTGTGCCGCAGCAGGCTGATGAGCAGGTTGCCGACCACGACCGCGTCGGCGACGTTGTACTGGTCCTCGATGACGCGCGGGGCCACCCGCCAGTCGTCGGTGGGCTGGACGGCGGCCTCGGCCTGGTGGCGGCTCAGGTACCACACGTTCCACTCGTCGAAGGAGAGCTGGATGCGCTTGGGGTTGCGCAGTCGCGCCCCCACGGCGTCGGCGGTGGCGGTCACCGAGTCGATGAAGGCGTCCATGTCGGTGGCGCTGGCCAGGAAGGAGCCGAGGTCGCCGTCGTGCTCCTCGTAGTAGGCGTGCAGGGAGACGTACTCGACGCTGTCGTAGGTCTCCTCCAGGACGGTGGCCTCCCACTCGCCGAAGGTGGGCATGGAGGACCCGGAGCTGCCGCACACCACCAGTTCCAGGTCGCGGTCGGCCGTCTTCATGGCGCGGGCCACCTGTGCGGCCTTGCGTCCGTAGGAGCGTGCGTCCAGGTTGCCGATCTGCCAGGGGCCGTCCATCTCGTTGCCCAGGCACCACATGCGGATGTCATGGGGGGTGGGGTGCCCGTTGGCGACCCGCTGGTCGGACAGGTGGGTGCCGCTCGGGTGGTTGCAGTACTCCAGCAGGTCCAGGGCCTCGGCCAGGCCGCGGGTGCCGAGGTTGACCGCCATCATCGGTTCGATGTCCAGGTCGCGGCACCAGGTCATAAACTCGTCGAGGCCGAACTGGTTGGTCTCGATGCTGTGCCAGGCCAGATCGCGGCGGACCGGCCGCTGGTCGCGCGGGCCGACCCCGTCCTCCCACCGGTAGCCGGAGACGAAGTTGCCGCCGGGGTAGCGGACGGTGCTCACCCCCAGTTCGCGGACCAGGTCGGCGACGTCGCGCCGGAACCCGTTCGGGTCAGCGGCGGGGTGCCCGGGTTCGTAGATGCCGGTGTACACACAACGGCCCATGTGCTCGACGAAGGATCCGAAGGTGCGCCGGTGGACGGGGGCGACGGGGTCGGCGGGGTCGACGTGCAGTGAGGCGTTGAGCATGGGTCTCCTCGGTTGATGGGCGGGTCCGGCCGGTGCACAGCCGGGCCCCTGGCTGATCCCGCGGTCGCTACTGGACGTAGGGCCAGCCGTCGTCGGTCCAGTGCAGTTCCCTGATGGCCATCCGGAAGTCGAAGTCCGGGCCCAGGTCGGTGTCGTAGTAGGTGTAGGCGAGCAGGCCCCCGGAGACGGACTGGCCGCCGGATCCGGTGATGGTGCCCTCGTCGGCGACGATCACGGTGCCCCCGCCCTCGAGCATCGGAACACCGCCGGCGTCCACGTAGGGCCCGGTGATGTCCTCGGAGCGGCCGACGGCGATCTTGTAGTCGCTGTCGACCCGGCAGCAGTGGTCGAAGGAGACGAACAGGTAGTGGTAGCCCTCGTGCGCCATCAGGAAGGGGGCCTCGACGGCGTTGGGCGCTTCGATCCGGTCGACCAGGTGCACGGGCTCCGCTCCCTGGACCGGCTTTCCGCTGGGCCAGTCGAGTTCGACCAGGTGGATTCCGCTCCAGAAGGAGCCGAAGGTCATCCAGTGGCGTCCTTCCGAGTCAGTGGCGATACCCGGGTCGATGGCGTTGTAGGAGTCGCCCTCGAAGGACTCCAGCACCATGCCCTGGTCGGCCCACTCGTAGGCGGGGTCGTCAGGGTCGAGCGTGGTGTTGGTGGCCAGGCCGATCAGTGACCGGTTGGAGCCGAAGGTCGAGGCCGCGTAGTACAGGTAGTAGGTGCCGTCGGAGTGGTGGATCTCCGGTGCCCAGAGGGTCTCCACACCCGGGACGGCCTCGTCGATCCAGCCGGGCCTGGTGTCCCAGACGGTGCCGGTGAACGTCCAGTACGAGCCGTCCGGGGAGGAACGGATCTGGATGTTGCCGTCACCGATCTCGGGGTTCCCGGTACCGAAGACGTACCAGTCGTCGCCGTCGCCGCCCGCGTACAGGCCGGGGTCGTGGACCCGCAGCCCGCCCGCGAAGGGGTGGAGGTGGTCGGGCTGGTGCCCGTACAGGGGCAGCCCGGGGTTGTTGGGCGGAACGTCCCAGTCGTCCTGGGCCGAGGCAGTGGTCGTGGCCTGGGACCCGGACGGCGGTCCGACCAGGTTGGCGGCCAGGACGGCCGCCAGCGTCGTGGCGGTCAGCGCCGTCACGATCCAGGGCAGTGCGTGTTTCACGGGGGGTCTCCTGGGAGTCGGGAGCGGGTCAGCCCTTGATCCCTGCTCCGGCGACACCGGTGACGATGTGCCGCTGGAACAGCAGGAAGACGATCAGCAGTGGGAGGGCTCCCAGTACCGCGGAGGCCATGACCTGCGCGTACTGGATCCCGTAGCCGCCCATCACCGTGCCCATCCCGACGGGGAGGGTCATCGTGTCCGGGTCGGTCGTGACGAGGAACGGCCACAGGAAGTTGTTCCACGCGCCGATGAAGGTGAAGATACCGACCGCGGTCAGGATGGGCCGGGACAACGGCAGCATGACGTTCCACAGGATCCGCAGGGAACCGGCGCCGTCGATCTTCGCGGCGTCCTCGTAGTCACGGGGGATGGCGTCGAAGAACCGTTTGAGGATGAACACGAACACGGGCGCGACCACCTGCGGCAGGGCGATCCCCCAGTAGGTGTCCACCAGCCCCAGCTGGGTCATCAGGATGAACTGGGGAACGATCAGGGTCTGCGGCGGGATGAGGATGCCGCCGATGATCAGTGCGAACAGCCACGGGCGGCCGCGGAAGTCGAAGCGGGAGAACCCGTAGGCGGCCAGCACGCACACGATGAGGGTCAGGACCGTGACGATCGAGGTCGTGACGAACGAGTTGAACGTCCATCGGATGATGTCCCCGCGGCCCAGCACCTGTGCGTAGGCGTCGAAGGTGGGGTTGGCCGTGAACCAGGTCGGGGGCGTGATCGTGGTCTCGCCCTCGGGTTTGATCGAGGTCGCGAACGACCACAGCAGCGGAACCAGCCACACCAGGGCCGCCAGGAAAGCGGTCGTGTAGAGGATGATCCGACCTGCGTTGGGCCGGGGCCCGCGCCGAACGGCTCTGGGGCGTTCGGGGGCGGCGGTCGGTGCGGGGCGGTCGGTGGTGGTGGCCATGTCACCCCTCCTTCCGGGAGAAGAGGCGGAACTGCGCCACGGAGGCGATGATGATCAGGACCATGAACACGTAGGCCATGGACGAGGCCAGGCCGATGCGCAGCCCGACGAACCCGGAGTCGTAGATGTACTGGATGACGGTGCGGGTGGCGAAGTTGGGCCCGCCCCCGGTCATCAGGTAGATCTGCTCGAACACGCGGAGCGAGCCGATCAGCTGCAGGACGGTGATCAGCACCGTGGTGCGGGCGAGCAGCGGCAGGGTGATCCGGCCGATGCGCTGCCAGGCACCCGCGCCGTCGATCGCGGCGGCCTCGTACACGTCCTTGGGGATGGACTGCATGGCGGCCAGGTAGAGCAGGTAGTTGAACCCGACCTGCCACCACGCCGTGGCGATAACCACCGACACCATCGCGGTGTTCTCGCTGAACAACCACTCGGAGCCCTCGAACCCGAGCCGGCCCAGGATCCCGTTGAACAGTCCCAGGCTGGGGTTGTACATCCACTCCCACATGAGCGCCATGACCGCCACCGGCAGCACGAACGGCGCGAAGAAGGAAAGCCGCAGGAACCACCCCAGCCGTCGGGCGTGGTCGGTGAGCAGGGCCAGCCCCAGGGCGAGCAGCACCATGACCGGCACGCTCAGCACGGTGAACACGAGGGTGTTCCACAGGGACTCGTACAGCGCCGGGTCGGTGAGCGTCTCGTTCCAGTTCTCGAGTCCGACGAAGGAGACGGGGCCGCCGGCGAGGCTGCGGTCGGTGAACGTGTAGCCCAGGCCCACGATCGCGGGCCAGACCAGGAAGAGCAGGTAGAAGGCGAGGAAGGGGAGGACGTACCAGAGTCCCGTCCACGTGGCGGGCCTGCGGCGCACGTCCACCAACCCGGATCCGGCCGCGCCGGACCCCTGAACGCGTGGGGTGTGTGTTCGCTCGGACATGTTCGCCTCCTACACCGGTGCCGGCGCGTTGATCATGGTGCGGAAGGTCCGTTTGAGCTGCTGCAGCGCTTCCTCCGGCGTCTGGGTGCCCTGGTGGAGCGCCGTCAGCGGACCGGTGGCGTCGTCCTGCAGGCGCCCGGCCGAGCCGCTGAACCAGGCCTCGGGTTCGAACTGCACGTTCTCGGCGGCCTCGCGGTACTCCGACTGCGGGTGCAGCTGGTCGTACTCCTCGCTCTCGGCGACCGGCAGGTAGGCGGGGATGTGGCCCGCGCCCTCGGACCAGGAGAGGCTGCTCCGCAGCATCCACGCCGCGTACTCCAGGGCGGCCCGGGTCCTCGCGGGGTCGCGATCGCGCTGGTGCGGAAACACGTAGCAGTGCGAGTCACCGCGGGTCCGGTGGTTGCCGAAGATGTTGGGGAACTGGGTGACGGAGAAGGACACGTCCGTGGCGTCCAGTGTCGTCATCTCCCAGTTGCCGTGGATCATCAGCCCCGACTGGCCGTTGGCCAGGTTGGCGGAGGTGTCCGCGCCCTGGGACACACGCGGTGACAGGCCTTCCTCGGAGAGCCGGTAGAGGAAGTCCATGGCGGACAGGGCCTTGTCGTCGTCCAGCTCGAAGTCGTCCTCGCCGAAGACGAGCTCACCGTCCTGTTGGCGGTACAGCGCCCAGAAGTTGGACCAGGGCCCCCAGGTGTCGAGGGACAGCCCGAAACCGCCGGTGGCGGCCTTGATCTCGCGCAGGGCCTCGACGTAGGTGTCCCTGCCGTCGAGCGGTACGAGCCGGTCGTCGGAGTCCAGGAGCCCGACTTCCCGGCACACGTCCAGGTTGTAGAACTGCACCAGCAGATGGGTGTCCAACGGGATCGCGTAGAGCTGTCCCCCGAAGAAGCACTCCTCCCAGATGTTGGGCAGGAACATGGTCTCGTCGATCCCGGCCTCGGCCAGGGCAGAGGGGTCGATGGGGTCCAGGAGGCGTCCCGGGGCCAGGCTCTCCAGCCGGGAGACGTGGACGGTGGCGATGTCGGCGCCGCGCCCTCCGGCCGCGCCCATGGCGACCTTGGTGTAGAAGGGCGCCCCCCACTCGAAGGTGGTGGCACGGAAGTCGACGTCAGGGTGTTCCGCCTGGTAGTCCTCGTGCATCTGCAGCATGCGCAGACCGTCACCGCCGCCGAAGAGGTTCCACTGACGCAGACGGGTGCGGTCGGCGGCCAGGGGGTCGTAGGCGCCGCAACCGGCCGCCGCGACCGCGGCCGTGGTCAGGGCGGCGGTGAACAGTGTTCTGCGCCCGACACCGGGTACCGGCGGAGGGTGGTGGGGGGATGGGTGGTGCGAAGCTTCGCGCACGGTGTACTCCT